>JAEWRC010000060.1 GCA_023460175.1 Actinomycetes bacterium | reverse complement strand
AGCGAACACATCGCGTTCGTCCGGGCCGGCGGGATCGAGGCCGGCCACCTGCTGCCGGTACCGCGGACCCGCGCGGCCCTCGACGCGCTGGCCCGCAACATCGAGCGCACCCGCGCCGAGCTGGGGGTGCCGCTGGCCGTCGAGAACGTGGCGTCGTTCCTGGAGTGGCCGGAGTCCGACCTCACCGAGTCGGAGTTCCTCACCGAGCTGGTGGAGCGCTGCGGGGTGCTGCTGGTGCTCGACGTCGCGAACGTCTATGCCAACGCCCGCAACCGCGGCCGCGACCCGCACCGCGAACTGGCGCGGCTACCGGTGGAGCAGGTGGCCTACAGCCACGTCGCGGGCGGCCACGCGGGTGACGATTTCTATCACGACACCCACACCGCCCGGACCCCGCCGGAGGTCCTGGACCTGGTGACGGCGCTGCGCGAGCGGGTCGACGTCCCGTTCATGCTGGAGCGCGACGGCCGCTACCCGCCGGCCGCGGAGCTGTTCGACGAGCTCGATCAGATCGCCGAAGCGGCTGGGGCCGAACCGATTACGACGCGGGCACGGGAGGTGTGGACATGACCGATTCCGACACGTTGGCACAGCGCCAGACGGCCCTGGTGCGGGCCCTGGTGGCCGACGGCCCCGTGCCGCCCGGATTCGACGCGGCCGCGGTGGCCGCCGCCGGCGCGGTGTGCCGACACAAGCGGGACGCCCATGCGCGGGCCGGGGTGCCGCGGCGGCGGTGGTGGTCTCGCCGGTGAGGGTGCGGCCTTAGCGGGACACTGCTGCAACGTGCTGTCGCAGTAGCAGGCGGACTCGGGCCGGCACCCGACTCGGTGGGCGGGCGCTCATAATCGCAGCCACTCAGGTGGCCAACCCGAGAGGTGCCACCAACGCAGAGGATCGCAGCCACCTGGTGGCCACAATCCTCGGCATAGGCGGGGTGTCCGTGCGCCCCCTTCGCGGCCACGGGCCCGGGGCGGTGTCCGTGCGATTGCTACTGGCCTCCACACGCGGGCAAGAGCGGTGGCGGAGGGATTTGAACCCCCGGGTGCTGTTAGACACCTCTCGCTTTCAAGGCGAGTGCATTAGGCCGCTCTGCCACGCCACCGCCGACAACATTAGCGGTGCGCGCGGCGTCGCCTCAGTTGCGCCCGTACCTGCGGGGCGCGGCGACGCCCTTGAGCGCCGAACTGATCCGGCGGCAGTTCTCCCCCATCGCGGCCACCTGGGGCCGCGACAGCTGACTGAGGAAGTGCGTGCGCACCCCCTGGCAGTACGTGACCATCGCCTTCTCGACGACCTCGCGCCCCTCTTCGGTGATGGTCGCGAGAACCCCGCGGCCATCCTCGGGACTGGCCGTGCGCGTCACCAGGCCGGCCGTCTCGAGCCGGCGGATCTGCCGGGTCACCCGGCTCGGTAACGACATCAACGCCTCGGCGAGGTCACCCATCCGGACCGACCCGGTCGGTGACTTGTCCAGCAGATCGAGTAACCGCACGTCGACCAGTGTCAGATCGTGCGCCTCGGTCAACCCCCGGTTCAGCGTCGCGTAAATACGCAACGCAGAATCCAAATAGTTTTGCCACGACCGTTGTTCAGCAATATCCAGTCCGGGCATATCACTTTCGGTACGCCCCGCAATCATCCCCTCCATGGCGCAATGCTAAATGACGGCACCGACAACCGTGAACGAACCGTCCACTAGTACCGTGGCTAACATGCACGGGATCGTTACAGAAGCCGCCGACCGCCTCGTCTGGAGCGAGATTCCCGACGTCACTCCTGCTCAGGACGAGGTACTGATCAAGATCGCCGCGGCGGGCGTCAACCGGGCGGACCTGCTGCAGGCGGCCGGTCGCTACCCACCCCCGCCGGGTGCAAGCGAGGTGCTCGGAATGGAGGTCTCCGGCACCGTGGCGCAGGTGGGTCCGGGGGTCACCGAATGGACCGTCGGGCAACATGTGTGCGCTTTGCTGGCCGGCGGCGGCTACGCCGAATACGTCGCGGTGCCCGCCGCCCAGTTGCTACCGATTCCCCGCGGCGGCGCCCGGGTCGACGCCGCGGGGCTACCCGAGGTGACCTGCACCGTCTGGTCCAACCTGGTCATGACCGCCGGGCTGACCGACGGCGAGGTGGTGCTGCTGCACGGCGGCGCAAGTGGCGTGGGCAGCAACGCAATTCAGATCTGCAAGGCCCTGGGCGCCCGGGTGGCCGTGACGGCCGGTTCCGCGCGCAAGCTCGAGTTGTGCCGGGAACTCGGCGCCGACATCGAAATCTCCTACCGCGACGAGGATTTCGTCGCGCGGATCCGCGAGGAGACCGACGGCGCGGGGGCCGACGTGATCCTCGACATCATGGGCGCGGCCTACCTGGGCCGCAACATCGACGCCCTGGCCACCGACGGCCGGCTGGTGGTGATCGGCATGCAGGGCGGGGTCAAGGGTGAATTGAATCTGGGCAAGCTGATCTCCAAGCGCGCCAGGGTCATCGGCACCGCACTGCGCGGCCGGCCGGTCGACGGCGCGTTCGGCAAGGGCGCGATCGTGCGAGCCGTCGCCGACGCGGTCTGGCCGATGATCGCCGACGGTCGGGTCAAACCGGTCATCGGGGCGCGGCTGCCGATCCAGCAGGCGGGCGAGGCGCATCGACTACTCGAATCCGGCGAGGTCGCCGGCAAGGTGCTGCTGACCGTCGAGTGAGGACGGTGGACCGAGGTCCGCGGAATGACGTCGCCGGGGCTCAGCCCAGCGACGCCAGCGCGCGGACCAGTTGGTCCACCTCGGCGACCGTCGAGTAGTGCGCCAACCCGATGGTGACCGCGCCACCGACGTCGTTGACGCCGATGACGTCCAGCACCCGCGAGTGCGCGTTCGGCACGGCCAGCACGCCGTTGTCGGCCAGCCGCTGGACCACGCGGTCGGCCTCGATGTCGGCGACGGCGAAGCTCAGCACCGGGATGCGTGCCTCGGGCTGGCCGATCAGCATCACCCGCGGCAGCGACCGCAGCGAGGTGACCAGGTAGTCGAACAGCCGATCCAGGTAGTTCGACGCCGTCCGCATCGACACCGCCAGCCGGTCCCGTCGGCTGCCCGTGGCCGTCTCGTCCAGGCCGGCCAGGTATTCGACGCTGGCGACCACGCCGCCCAGCAGGCCGTATTGGTGCAGGCCCAGCTCCAGGCGGCGCACGCCCGTCGCGTAGGGATCCATCGACACCGAGCCGAAGGTGTCGATCAAGCTCGGGTCCCGGAACACCAGCGCGCCGATGGGCGGACCGCCCCAGCTCGCGACGTTGAGCGCCAGCACGTCGGCGTCGAGTTCGTTGATGTCGGCCAGCTGATACGGCGCCGCGGCGGTGTGATCGACGATCACCAGCCCGCCCACGTCGTGCATCAGCTTGCTGACCGGGCGCAGGTCGACCAGGGTGCCCAGGGTCGAGGACGCCGACGTCAGCGCCACCAGCCGCGTCGAGCTGGAGATCAGGTTCTCCCACTGCCACGACGGCAGCTCGCCGGTCTCGATGTCGACCTCGGCCCACTTGACCTTGGCCCCGTACCGATTTGCCGCACGCAGCCACGGGGCGATGTTCGCCTCGTCGTCGAGGCGGCTGACGATCACCTCGTAGCCGAGCCCCGCCCGCGACGACGACGCATCGGCCAGCGAGGCCAGCAGCACCGCGCGGTCGGGACCGAGCACCACGCCCTCGGGATCGGCATTGACCAGGTCGGCGACCGCCTGGCGCGCGGCGGTCAGCAGGGTCGCGCTGCGGCGCGCGTAGGGGTGCGGGCCGGCGGTGTTGGCCGCCGAGGTGCGAAACGCCGTCGACACCGTCGTCGCGACGGCGTCGGGGATCAGCATCCCCGACTGTGTATCGAAGTGCACCCAACCGTCACCCAGCGTCGGGTGCAATCCGCGCACCCTGGCAACGTCAAATGCCATCCCAGCCGTCCTTAGAAGGTCCAGGTAATCCGCCCATCTGCTGCGGGCGCGGGGTACCCCCACCACGCGCACCGTCCGATCCGGGCCACCTGGCCAGCCATAGTAGTCCAGCGCGCCGCGGGCGCGGTGCGCAGTTTGCCCGATCGTTGCTGGTGGGGCCGATGTTTCGACCGGCGTCGACACCCGGCTAACTCCTCGGATCGCCCGCCCAGTTCACCAGAGTGCGGACAAACCGCCCCGGACATGGGGCGTTCGACGCGCGTCGAGCCCCGGAATCGCCTGTGCGGCACCGGTGCATGCGCCTTCGGGCGGCCCGCGCTGCGGCGTCGCGGCGGTGTTTGCCGACCACCGTTACCGGCTACCATCGGTCCCACACAGAAAAATCCCGGCGGATCGCCGCCCCCGCGGGCGCTTCGCCCCGTGGACCGAGCGGTCCCGGGTGACGCGGCGGTGGTAGCGAAGGCCACAACACCCGACGGTCTAGTGTCACTACTTGAGCAGGACCGCATGACGAGTGGCGCGGAGGAGCACACCGAACGTGAGCACGGACGACGACAACATCGAGATCATCGGGGTTCCGGACCCCCAACTGCTGGCCGCCGCCAACGGGGACGACACCGACAAGTCCGTCACCGACCTGGTCGAGCAGCCGGCGAAGGTCATGCGGATCGGCACCATGATCAAGCAGCTGTTGGAGGAAGTGAAGGCCGCGCCGCTGGACGACGCCAGCCGCAACCGGCTGCGCGAGATCCACAAGACCTCGATCGCCGAACTCGAGGACGGCCTGGCACCCGAACTGCGCGAGGAGCTCGAGCGCCTGGCGTTGCCGTTCACCGAGGACGTCGTGCCGTCGGATGCGGAACTGCGGATCGCCCAGGCGCAGCTGGTCGGCTGGCTGGAGGGGCTCTTCCACGGCATCCAGACCGCGCTGTTCGCCCAGCAGATGGCCGCGCGCGCGCAACTCGAGCAGATGCGTCAGGGAGCGCTGCCGCCCGGGATGGGCGCCCCGGGTCGACCCGGCGGGCCGCAGCAGCCCGGCACCGGGCAGTACCTGTAGATCCCCCGATGGTCGCCCCGAGTATCGAGACCCGTGACGCCTGGGTCGAATTCCCGATCTTCGACGCCAAGTCGCGGTCGCTGAAGAAAGCCTTCCTGGGCAAGGCCGGCGGCAGCATCGGCCGCAACAGCTCGAATGTCGTGGTGGTCGAGGCGCTGCGCGACATCACCATGTCCCTGCAGATGGGCGACCGGGTGGGCCTGGTGGGCCACAACGGCGCGGGCAAGTCGACGCTGCTGCGGTTGCTGTCGGGCATCTACGAACCCACCCGCGGCACCGCGCGGGTCACCGGCCGGGTGGCGCCGGTCTTCGACCTCGGCGTCGGCATGGACCCGGAGATCTCCGGGTTCGAGAACATCCTGATCCGCGGCCTGTTCCTGGGGCAGACCCGCAAGCAGATGATGGCCAAGGTCGACGAGATCGCCGAGTTCACCGAGCTGGGCGAATACCTGTCGATGCCGCTGCGCACTTACTCGACCGGCATGCGGGTGCGCCTGGCGATGGGCGTGGTCACCAGCATCGACCCCGAGATCCTGCTGCTCGACGAGGGTATCGGCGCGGTGGACGCCGAATTCCTCAAGAAGGCGCAGTCGCGGCTGCAGAGCCTGGTGGAGCGCTCCGGCATCCTGGTGTTCGCCAGCCACTCCAACGAATTCCTGGCCCGGCTGTGCAAGACCGCGATGTGGATCGACCACGGCACCGTCCGGATGACCGGCGGCATCGAAGAGGTGGTGCACGCCTACGAGGGCCCCGACGCCGCCCGCACCGTGCGCGAGGTGCTGGACAAGGTCGCACGAGAGTCCCCGCCGGCATGAGCGAACTCGTCTGCGCGGTGGTCGTCACCCACCGTCGTCCCGACGAACTGGCCAAGTCGCTCGACGCGCTGGCCGCCCAACGCCGACGTCCCGACCGTCTCATCGTGGTCGACAACGACGACGACGCGCGGGTCGCCGAACTTGTTGCCGGACAACCGATTCCCTCGACCTACCTGGGTTCGCGGCGCAACCTCGGCGGCGCGGGCGGCTTCGCGCTCGGCATGCTGCAGGCGCTCGCGGCGGGCGCCGACTGGATCTGGCTGGCCGACGACGACGGCCGCCCCGACGGGCCCGAGGTGCTGAGCACCCTGCTGGAGTGCGCGCAGCGCCACGGCCTGGCCGAGGTCTCGCCCATGGTGTGCGACCTCGACGATCCGCAGCGGTTGGCGTTCCCGTTGCGGCGCGGGCTGGTGTGGCGTCGCCGGGTCGACGAGTTGCGCAGCGAGGGTGCCGGGGATCTGCTGCCCGGGATCGCCTCGCTGTTCAACGGTGCGCTGTTCCGCGCCACCACCGTGGAAGCCGTTGGCGTGCCGGATCTTCGGCTGTTCTTCCGGGGCGACGAGGTGGAGGTACACCGCCGGTTGGTGCGCTCGGGGCTGCCGTTCGGCACCTGCCTGAACGCGGTGTATCTGCATCCGCAGGGCAGCGACGAGTTCAAGCCGATCCTCGGCGGCCGCATGCACACCCAGTACCCGGACAACGACACCAAGCGGTACTTCACCTACCGCAACCGCGGCTACCTGCTGTCCCAGCCCGGGTTGCGCAAACTGCTGCCGCAGGAGTGGCTGCGCTTCGGCTGGTACTTTCTGGTGTCCCGTCGTGACCCGGCGGGATTCCGGGAGTGGGTGCGGCTGCGACGGCTCGGTAGGCGCGAGCGCTTCTTCCGGGGCGACGGGAGGACACACCGATGACGTTCACCGATGCCACCGCGCAGTCCAGGACCTTCGCCCGTGCGTGGCGCGACCTCGCCGACGGGTTCGCGCGCCGCGAGCTGTGGTTGCACCTGGGGTGGCAGGACATCAAGCAGCGCTACCGGCGCTCGGTGCTGGGGCCGTTCTGGATCACCATCGCCACCGGCACCACCGCGGTGGCCATGGGTGCGCTGTACTCCAAGCTGTTCAAGCTCGAACTGGCCGAGCATCTGCCCTATGTGACGCTCGGGTTGATCATCTGGAACATGATCAACGCCTCGATCATCGAGGGCTCGGAGGTGTTCGTCGCCAACGAGGGCCTGATCAAGCAGTTGCCGACGCCGCTGAGCGTGCACGTCTACCGGCTGGTGTGGCGGCAGATGATCTTGTTCGGCCACAACATCATCATCTACGTGATCATCGCGATCATCTTCCCGAAACCCTGGTCGTGGGCGGACCTTTCGTTCATCCTGGCGTTGGGCCTGATCATGCTGAACTGCGTGTGGGTCTCGCTGTGCTTCGGCATTCTGGCGACGCGCTACCGCGACATCGGGCCGCTGCTGTTCTCGATCACCCAGTTGCTGTTCTTCATGACGCCGATCATCTGGAACGACAAGACGCTGCAGCAGCAGGGCGCCGAGGGCTGGCTGAAGATCGTCGAACTCAACCCGCTGCTGCACTACCTCGACATCGTGCGGGCCCCGCTGCTGGGCGACACCCAGGAGTTGCGGCACTGGGCCGTGGTCCTGGTGCTGACGGTGATCGGCTGGGCGGTCGCGCTGCTGGCGATGCGTCAGTACCGCGCGCGCGTTCCCTACTGGGTGTAGCGGGTGACGTTTCGAGCATCTCGGCGCTGAACGGCGTCCACGAACCCCAAATTCACCGAACTCTGCAGTTTTAGAAAATTGCTGAGCCATTGCCAAAGCCGCACGGCCCGGCCCCAAACCATGCCGCGCCGGGTCGGCGCGATTCCGCACTGTCCCTTGATGACCTGGTGATACGTCGACGTAGCGGCGGTTCGCCTGTCGCCGCAGTGAGCGGTTAATCGGATACGCAACTTCTTAGCTGTGGTAGTGACAGCTAAATGTTAACGGTTGTTCAGCTGTTTCTCAGCCTCCCCTCAGCTACGTTGGCCGCATCCAGGAATTGACCAATCCGTAAGGAGATCGTTATGCAAAGTCGCTTACGTCCCTACGCCACCGCCGGAGTCGCCCTCGTCGGCGCCGGAGCCATCGCGATCAGCCCGATCGCACCGCCCACGTCCGCGATCACGGTCGCATCTCCGGAGGTCCAGCTTTCCGCCGCCGTCGACCCGATTGACCGCTGGCTGGAGGTGTTCGACGGCTCCCAGATCGCCGGCGCCGACCTCTCCGCAGAATGGCAGCAAGCCCCGCTGCCGGTGTTACAGCAGGTCATGGCCAATCAGATCCGCAATATTCGGGCGCTGCCCGATTTCGAGCTGATCATCGGGAACGTTCTGAACAACCTGGAGAATGGCGTCTCCGCACCGTTCGCTCCCGACGTGGGCGAACTCGGCGAAGCGGCCGAAAACCCACTTCTACTAGCGCTCCTGCTACTTGGGGGAAACCCGGACAACGCTATCGATACGGGCGCTCTTGATCCGCTGCACGGGCTCATCTACTACGCCATGACCCAAGGCATCCCGGGGCTCGCGGAAGGAGACCCCCCGCTCTTCGAGCCAATCATCCCTGCCGAGCTGGCACCGGTGGTCGGCCTGCTCACAACGTCGCTGAGCGGCGTCCTGCTAGGCCTGGTGGGACCGGTGGTCGCTCCTGTGCTGGCGTTGGGCGCCGGTTTTCAGGCGGTCTTCGACGAGTTGAGCGCCGAGGACCCCGATCTGGAATCGGCGTTCAACTCGCTGGTCAACATCCCCGCCGACATGGCTGACGCCTTCCTCAACGGTGGCCAGACGCTCGACCTCACGCCGGTGGTATCGCTTCTGGCTGCCGACCTGCTGCCCGAGGGCACCGAGATCGGGATTGCGCTTGGTGGTCTGCTCAGCCCCGGCGGGAACATCTTCAACGCCCTCGATCTCACAGTGCCGTTTGACCTCTTGCCCGAGCCCTTGCACATCGCCGGCCAGGGCCCAGGAGCCATCGGTTCACTGATCGACCTGACCAAGACCATCGCCAAGGCGATCGGCTGGGACGGCACGGGCAACCCGTTGGCACCGCCACTTGCGCCACTCGAGCCGCCCGCCGAGGAGCCGGCCGAAGAAGACGAGGGTCCCGCCGCCAATTCTCTGTTGAGTGAGGGCGCGCCCACGGTGTCCATGTCGACCGACGTGCTCACCAAGAACACGGCGGCGAAGCAGACAGCCGTCGTGCCCGAGAAGGCGGCCGTCAAGACCGAGGTCGTCGAGGAGACCCCCGCGCTCGAAGCCGTCGACGCCGCCGACGCGCTCAAGGAAACCGAGCAGGAGAAGCCCACGAGCGGATCCCTCGCAACCCAACTGAGTGAGGCCAACGACGATGCCGCGGCCGACGAGGCGGCCACCGAGTCCGGCAGCACGAACACCACCAAACCGCGCAATCGCATTTCCGGTGCGATTGCCAACATCCGCGACAACATCCAGGAGCGCAAGGACCAGCGCGCCGAGAAGCGGGCAGAGCGCAAGGCCGAGCGCGCAGCGAAGCGTGCCGCAGATAAGGACAGCGGCGACAGCGCCGGCGACAGCGACTGATCCCCAGCTCGCGCGATGATCGGCCCTCGCCCACTACGGGCGGGGGCCGATCGTTCCTCGGCACAGCACTTCGTCTGCTCGTCACTTGCCCGCTATTGGCCCGTCGATCGGAGCGCGTTCAATACCGGGCATGTCCGAAACCGAGACCCTCGAGGTTGAAGAAGTCGTCGCTACCGTCGACGCCGAGCCGACGGCCGCGGTGGCCGTCATCACGCACGATCGCGCGGTCGCGATCCGCAACGTGTTCGAACGCCAGGTACTGGCCTCCCAAGAGGTCAGCACCGAATTGATCAGCACCACCACCGATGTGGCCGCGGCGGTCGCGGACGCCGTCTCGACGGCCTTCGGCGCCGTCGAGGGCGGGGCCACCCTGCCCGCGGCGCTGGCGCAGTCCGGTGAGCAGTTGCAGGCGCGCGTCACCGAGGCCGGCAACCGCGCCCGCAGCGTCGTCAGCGATTACGTGGGTGGTCGCGCAGTGCTGCCCAACGCCGTGGCCGCGGGGTTCGCCGACGTGGCCGGGTCGCTGATCCGGGCCCAGGGCGGGCTGGCGTCCACGGCGGTCAACTCCGCGTTCGACCTGGCCGCCGTGGCCGTCCGCGGGGGCGACCTGCGGGCCACCTTCGGTCAGGAGATCGACGAGTTGAGCACCGCCGCCGAACTCGCGCGCGACCGGGTCGTCAGCGCGGTTTCGGCGGCGCGCACCGACATTGGGGACGCCACCTACCGCGACGAGCGGGCGCAGAACACGTAAAAACCTCGGTGTGTCGACCGGGGACGCGCGCGCTCGTGCTGGAGGGGTGGGCGCACGGTCGCGGTAAAGAGCGCGCACGGTCGCGGTAAGGGAAAACTCAGCCGGGGACGTGGCCGGCGTCGGGCTCGGGGCCGAAGACGAACCGCCGGCCCGAGATCTCCGTGGGCGTGATCCGCACGTAGCGCAACTTCAGCGTGGCGATCCAGGGATACAGGCCGGCCTGCTCGGCCTCCTCGATGTCCTCGGAGGAATACAGCACCTCGGCGTTCCCACGGACGATGACGCTCCAGCCCTCCACCACGTTGTGGTCGTCGGCCTCGAAGAGCACCTTCTCGTTCATCACGGTGCCGAACAGCTTGGTGCCCTCGGCGCTGCGGAAGAGGATGGTGCCCCGCTGGACCACGAAGTTCACCGGGAAGATCTCGGCCTGACCGCCGAGGACGGTGACCAGCCGCCCCAGGTGCACGCCGGACAGCAGCTCCAAGCTCTCCTCGTCGGTCAGCGTGCTCACTGGCTTCGTCTCGGCGTTCATGACGCCATTGTCGTGCGATTGCCCCGCACCTGCCAGGGACAGCGGGCACCGGTGGGCGGGACGAACGGCCCTAGGAGATCGCTGCGGAACGCCATCGCTGTTAGAACGAGATCGCCGCAGAACGTCAGCCGGGCCGTCTCCGGACGGCTTCTCGATCAAATGCCGTCACCTCCGGGTGACGGACATCCACAGGGTGACTCCCCGGTGCGGCCCAGGTTGTGGATGGCCGTCAACGCACGATGACGGGCCACGATCGGGGGCCTCGCAAAGAGCGGCCCCGGGGAAGCTCCCACCTTCCGGACCATCGACGGGACAGCTGAAGGCGGCCCTACCGCCGCACGGGCGGGCGCATCCGCGTGGTCACGCCGATGCGGTTCCACGCGTTGATGGTCAGCGCCATCGCGATCACCTGGCCCAGTTCGCGCTCGCTGAAGGCCGCCGCGGCCCGCGCGTAGACCTCGTCGGACACGTGCTCGCCGCCGGAGAGTTCGGTCATCTCCTCGGTCAGCGCCAGCGCCGCCTGCTCCTGCTCGGTGTAGAGCTCGGGCATCTCGCGCCAGGCCGGCAGCAGGTAGATGCGCTGCTCGGTCTCGCCGCGCCGACGGGCGGCGTGGATGTGCATGTCGATGCAGTTGGCGCAGTGGTTGATCTGCGAGGCGCGGATCTTGATCAGCTCGGCCAGGGTGGGGTCCAGGTCCTCGCGGGCGGCGTTGTCCAGCGCGATCATCGCGGCGTAGATCTCCGGCGAGACGCGGTTCAGCTCGATGCGGGGGGCGTTCAGGGTTTGTGTCATGCCACGACGGTAGGCGCGGAAAGGCCCTCGTTCATGGTGCAATCAATGCGTGAATTCGTGGGCCAATACCGGGGCGCGGGATCTGCATCTGGACCTGCGCGGGGCGATCACGCCGGGTACCCGCGGTGTGCGCGACGTGCTGCTGCGCGCGCTGCGCGACGCGGTGCGCTCGGGACGCCTGGAGTCGGGCACGATGCTGCCGCCCTCGCGCACGCTGGCCGCCGATCTGGGCCTGTCCCGCAACACCGTCGCCGACGCGTACGCCGAACTGGTCGCCGAGGGCCGGCTGGCCTCGCGGCAGGGCGCGGGGACCTGGGTGGTCAGCCCCGGCCGGCCGAACATTCCCGCGCGACCCCGCGGCATCCGCGCCACGCCGCCGCACAACCTCATGCCGGGTTCGCCGGACGTGTCGGCGTTCCCGCGCGCGGCCTGGGTGGCCTCGGCGCGCCGCGCCCTGAACGCCGCGCCCACCGAGGCGCTGCGGATGGGCGACCCACGCGGGCGACCAGAACTGCGCGAGGCGCTGGCCGAATACCTGTCCCGCACCCGCGGCGTCCACGTCTCGGCCGACGACGTGGTGATCTGCGCCGGCACCCGGCACGCCGTCGAACTGCTGGCCAAGGTGTTCGGCCCGGACCCGATCGCGGTGGAGGCCTACGGGCTGTTCCTCTTCCGCGACTGCATCGCCGCCGCCGGGACGGGCACCGTTCCGATCGGCATCGACGAAATGGGCGCGGCGGTAGGCGAATTGGACGACCTCGACGTCCCGGCCGTGCTGCTCACCCCGGCGCACCACTACCCGCACGGCGTGCCGCTGCACCCGTCGCGGCGCAACGCGGTCGTGGACTGGGCGCAGCGCGCCGATGGCTTCGTCCTCGAGGACGACTACGACGGCGAGTTCCGCTACGACCGCCAACCCGTCGGGGCGTTGCAGAGCCTGGCCCCGCAGCGCGTGGTGTACCTGGGCTCGCCGAGCAAGAGCCTCTCGCCGGTGCTGCGGCTGGGCTGGATGGTGGTGCCCGCCGAACTGATGGACCGGGTGCTGGCCGCCGCGGGCGGACAGCAGTGGTATGTCGATGCCGTCGCGCAGCTGACGATGGCCGAGTTCATCCGGAACGGCCACTACGACAAGCACATTCGCCGGCAGCGCGCCAACTATCGGCGGCGTCGCGACGCGCTGGTGCACCGGCTGCGCGAGGTCGCCCCCGAGATCGGGATCGGCGGGGTGCCCGCGGGTCTGCACCTGCTGCTGACGCTGCCGGCCGGCACCGAACGTGCGGTACTGCAACGCGCGGGCGACGCCGGGATCGCGATCGAGGGACTGTCGCGGGCCCGGCACCCGGACGCCGGCGCGCACGTCGAGCGGCCCGACGGCATCGTCGTCAACTACGGCACGCCTGCCGAGCATGCGTTCGGCGCCGCGGTCGAGGCCCTGGTCGAGGTCATCGCGATGGCGCTGGAGGGAGCGCGGTGAAGCTGAGCGTCTCGCCCCGCACCCCGCCCATCCACAGGTCCTGGCAGGCCTCGGCCATCTCCTCGAGCCCCTCGATGACCGCGCCGAAGACGTTGCCCGGCACCCAGCCCTGATCGCCGTTGATCAGCAGGTTGTTGCGCCCGTAGAACAGCGCGAGGTCGACGATGGCGCCGCTGGTACCCGTGCCGGTCCGGTTCTCGTACCCGTAGGCCGGGTTTCCCAGATCATCGGAGTCGAAGGAGAACCAGCACAGGTCGCCCGGGATCGGCGTCACCGTCGTGTTCTCCTTGCCGGGGTCGTCGCCCGCGAAAGCCGGTAGCAGCGTGTAGATCTCGTTGCGGGCGTACTTGCCGTGGAACACCTGCGCCGTGAGAGGTCCACCGGACAGCGCCCCCCACACCGCCGCGCAGGTGCGCGGCGCCGCCTCGTCGAGCAGCTGCGCCACGCAGTGGACGCCGCGCTTGTCCAGCGACACCGTGATCAGCCTGCTCATCGAACCTCCTGCCCGACCAGAGTCGGCGTCTTGTGGTGCCAATCGGTGACGGACTGATAGGCCTGCCCGACGCGGAGCACCAGCGCGTCGGCGTGCCGCGGCCCCACGATCTGCAGCCCGACCGGCAATCCGGCCGAGGTGAAACCGCACGGCACGCTCAGCGCGGGCTGCTGGGTCAGGTTGAACGGGTAGGTGTAGGGCGTCCACGTCGCCCAGTCCGGGGACGGCCAGCCCGCCGGCACATCCCGCCCGGCGGCGAACGCCGGCAGCGGCAGCGTCGGGGTGACCAGCACGTCGTAGCTCTCGTGGAACCGCCCCATCAGCTGTCCCAGCTGCATCCGCACCGCCATCGCGTCGAGATAGTCCGACGCCGAGTACGTCGCCCCGACCGCGGCCGTGCGGCGCAGCGCCGGGTCGATCCGGTCAGCCCAGGAGTCCTCGATGTTCCCGTAGGCCTGCAGCACCTTGGCCTCACCGGAGTACCACAGCACCTCGAAATGCATTATCGGATCGTCGAATCCGGGGTCGGCGCGCTCCACCCGGGCGCCGGCGTCGGCGAGTGCGTGCACCGCGGCCGCCACCGCCGCGTCGATCTCGGGATCGTTACGTCCGAAGCCCAGGTTCGGCGAGAAGCCGATCCGGAGCCCGGCGACACCGTCGTCGAGGCCCGCCAGGAAGGAGGTGGCCGGGGTCGGCATGGCCGACCAGTCGCGGGCGTCGAAGCCGGTGATGATGTCCAGCAGCGCCGCGGCGTCGGCAACGGTGCGCGTCATCGGCCCGGCGTGCGCCAGCGTGCCGAACGGGCTCGGCGGATAGTGCGGGATCAGCCCGTAGGTCGGTTTCAGTGCGACGGTGCCGGTGAACGCGGCGGGGATCCGCACCGACCCGGCCGCGTCGGTGCCCACCGACCACGGCCCCATGCCCAGGCCCACCGCCGTCGCACTGCCACCGCTGGACCCGCCCGCCGTTCGGGCCGGATCCCACGGATTGCCGGTGGCGCCGAAGCGGGGCGAGTCGGTGACCCCCTTGAAGGAGTACTCCGGGGTGGTGGTCTTGCCCAGCAGGACGGCACCGGTCTCACGCAACCGCGCGACGCACGGCGCGTCTTCCTCCCACGGGCCGGCCTCGTCGATGAGCCAGCTGCCCCGCAGCGTCGGCCAACCCCGCGTCCACAGCGCGTCCTTGATCGATGCGGGAACGCCGTCACCGGGTCCGAGCGGCTCGCCGGCCTGCCAGCGCGCCTCCGACGCGCGGGCCGCCGCCAGTGCTCCCTCGGGGTCGACGAGCACGAAGGCGTTGACGGCGCCATCGTGGGCGTCGATGGCGTCCAGCGCGGCCTGCGTCGCCTCCACCGGGGACAACGTCCTGCGCCGGTAGGCCTCGACCAGCTCGACCGCGGTGGGGATCATCGCCCCTCCCCGGCTGCCGCGGCCGCGCCCGGCACGTAGCCGAGCGTCTTGTCCACCACGTTGCGCAGCGGCTCCCCGGCCAGCCAGCGTTCGAGGTTGTCCACGAACTGCGCGGCCAGGGTCTCTCGCCAGCCGAGCACGTCGCCGGCCATGTGCGCGGTGATCGTCAGGTTCGGGGCCGCCCACAGCGGATTGTCGGCCGGCAGCGGTTCGGTGTCGAAGACGTCCAAGGTGGCACCGCCAATCCCGTTGGCCCGCAGGGTCGTCAACAGCTCCGCCTCGTCGAGCAACGGTCCGCGACCGACATTGACCAGATGCGCGTCGGGTTTCATCGCCGCCAGCACCTCCTTCCCCACCAGGCCGCGGGTCGCGTCGGTCAGCGGCGCCGCCAGCACCAGGTGATCGCACCAGCCGACCTCGGCCGCCAGGTCCGCGCTGGCCACGATCCGGTCGAAGTCGGGATCCTCGTCGCGGGCCACCCGGCCCGCACCGCGCACCTGCAGGCCGGCCGCCCGCAACAGCCGTGCCGTTTCCCGGCCGATCCCCCCGGTGCCCACCACCAGCGCCGCGGCGCCGGCCACGCTGCGCGTTTCACGGTGCTGCCAGACATGCCGGCGCTGCAGATCCAGACTCTCCCGACTGCCCTTGGCGTGCGCCAGGACCGCGCCCAGGACGTACTCGGCGATCGGACGGTCGAACACGCCGCGGGCATTGGTCACCACGACGTCGGAGGAGCGCAGCGCGTCGAAGAGCAGCGTGTCCACGCCGGCGGCGGTGACGTGGACCCACTCCAGGGCGGTGGCCTGCGCCCAGGCATCACGCAGGGCGGTGGAGAAGTAGTCCCACAGCAGCAGCCCCCGCGCGCCGCGCAGCGCATCGGCCAAACCCGTTGCGCTGCAGTATCGGAACTCCACGCCGGACACCGCGGAGAGCCCCGGCGGCCGGTCGGTGGGCCGCTCACACAGGACCGCGATCGCGGGCCGGGAATCGGGCGCCGGACCCCGCCTGGACCCCGCCGAGCGCCGGGTCTGGGCGCTCTCGCTCGGGGTCGACACGGCTTCGAGGCTAGGAACACGCCCGTACGATTGTCAACAATCTCTTGCCAGGTCGGCCTGTCGGCCTCACACTGTGGTCATGACGCTCGGGGAGCTGCTCCCGGCCCCGCCATTGCACCAGGTCGGGATAGGTGTTGTGACACCGTACGACTTCGCGCTGGACCGCGAATTGTGGCGCTGGGCGCCGGACGACGTCACCCTGCACGTCACCCGGTTGAGACACGCCCAGCTGGCCGTCACGGTCGACATGGCCGTCCACGTTTCGGACACCGAGCAGGTGCTCACCGGGGCCGCGAATCTGCGCGCGGTGGCCCCGTTGGTGACCGCGTACGCGTGCACCGCGGGCAGCTTCGTCAAGGGACTCGCCGGGGAGGCCGCCCTGGTCGCGGCCATGCGCGAGGCCGGCGCCCCGGCCGCGGTGACCACCAGCGGCGCCATGCTCACGGCGCTGCGGCACCTCGGCCTGAACCGGGTCGCCACCGTCACCCCGTACACCACCGACCTGACCATCGGGCTGACCAGCTATCTCATGGAAGCCGGGGTCGAGGTCGTCGCGACGTCCGGGCTGGGACTGACCTCGAACATCTGGGAGGTGCCCTATGCCCGGACCGCCGAGCTCGTGCGCGCCACCGACACCGCCGAGGCCCAGGCCATCGTGGTCAGCTGCACCAACCTGCCGACCTACGACCTGATCGCCGCGCTGGAGGCGGAGTTGGCCAAGCCGGTGGTGACCGCCAACCAGGTGACGATGTGGGCGGCGCTGTCCGTCGCCGGCCGCAAGGCGGTGGGTCCGGGGCAGCGACTGCTGGAGGCCTAGCGGTGCAGAACGCCTGGCGTCGGGTAGGACGCCAGGCGCCACTCGCTGTAAGATTGTCGACAATCTGACGGACCGGGATCTCACCGACCCGACCCGATCTGACCGAACCGGACACAGTTCAGGAGGACCGCATGGCCACCGTGGGCCTGCTCTACCCCGGCCACAGCGCGGCGGACGACTTCCCCGCGCTGGCGACCCGCGTGGGTGCCGAACTGCGCCTGCCCGTCGTCATCACCTCGGTGGGCGAGGACGCCCATCGAGTCGACGCGCTGCTGGACCTCGGCGGCGCCGAGCGCCTGCTCGACGGTGTCGCGCGGCTGTCCGAGCAGCGGCCCGACGCGGTGATGTGGGCCTGCACCTCGGGCAGCTTCGTCTTCGGCCCCGCCGGGGCGGCCGAACAGGCGGCGAAAGTGGCTGTCGCAGCGGGTGTTCCGGCCTCGTCGACCTCCATCGCATTCGTCGACGCCCTGCGTCACCTCGGCCTGACCCGGGTCGCGATCGCGGCGTCATATCCGCGCGATGTGGCCGAGCATTTCGTCCGGTTCCTGGCGGCCGCGGGCATCGCGGTGCCGGCGATGGGCAGCCACGACATCATCACCGCGGCCGAGGTCGGCACGCTGCAGCCCGACGACGTGCTCGCGATGGTCGAGGCCGCCGATCACCCCGACGCCGAAGCCGTGCTGGTCCCCGACACCGCGATGCACACCCTGGCGATCATCGACCGCCTCGAGGCCGCCGTCGGAAAGCCGGTGCTGACCGCCAATCAGGTCACCGTGTGGAAGGGCCTGCAGCTGCTCGGCCCGGTGCCGCCGCTGACCGGGCTCGGCACCCTGTTCGGAGCCGGCCGATGACCGAGAGCGCGTTCATCGCCCCGCTGGCGCAGGAGTCGACGGCCGGCCTCATCGCCGAGAAGCTGCGCCAGGCCATCGCCCACGGCGAACTGCAACCGGGCGCACAGCTCGGGGAGGCGGAGCTGGCGCGCCGGCTCGGTGTCAGCCGCGGCCCGCTGCGCGAGGGCATGCAGCGCCTCACCCAGGAGGGGCTGCTGACCTCCATCCCCTACCGCGGCCTGTTCGTGATCGACCTGACCCCCGACGACGTCCGCGACATGTACCTGGCCCGGGAGGCCATCGAGCGGGCCGCGGCGCGGCGGATCCTGCAGGGCGACCATGTCGCCGCCGGCGACGAGCTGCTGAGCATCGTCACCGAGATGGCGGCGACCAGCGACCCGAACGAGATCAGCGAGGTCGACGTCCGTTTCCACGAGCGCCTCGTGGAGCTGGCCGACAGCGCCCGGCTGTCGCGGATGCACCAGACCTATCTGATCGAAACCCAGATGTGCGTGCACGCGCTGGCCGACAGCTACGTCGTGCACGGCGACCGGGTCGTCGAGCACCACGCGCTGGCGAGCGCGATTCGCGCCGGCGACGTGCACCTCACCGACAAGCTGTTGATCGCCCACATGGAGGACGCCGTCGAGCGGCTGAGTTCCCGCCTGGACCATCCCGAGGCGTGATCGGCGCGCCGCCTCAGTTCGTCGTGACGTCCAGCGCCGCCAACTCCGCGCGCAGGTTGGCCCGGGCCCGGCCCTCCCAGCGGTCCTGGGCCACGGCGGTGCGGTACAGCCGCGGCCCCACCAGCAGCGACTCGATGGCCCGCAGCCGGCCGGCGCGGAACGCCTCGTCGGAAACGTGGGCGTACTCGCTGCGGATGGCGGCGGTGTTGCGCCGGTAGTCCTCGGCGCCGACAGCCAGCGCGGCCAGGTCGGCGTCGGAGAGCACCTCGGCGTTGCGGTCGCCGGGGTCGGGATCATGCTCGACGGTCATCCGCACCAGCCGGGCCACCTCGGCCACCAGCTCGGCGGCGACCCCCAGCGAGGCCAACTCGGCCTCGGCCCGCCGCGCGCTGTTCTCCTCGTCGTCCGGACTGCCCTCGTAGACCGCGTCGTGGTACCAGGCCGCCAGCCGCACCGCGTCCGGGTCGACGGCCAGGGCGGCCAGTTCGTCGATGGCCGCCAGCACACCCCGCAGGTGCACCAGGTCGTGGTAGCGGCGGTGCGACTCGGACCAACTGGCCAGCAGCGCACGGCCGACGTCCTCGGCCGCCGGCGACGAGGTGTGCGGCGTAATCAGGGCTCGCCAAGCCCGGACCAGTTCCTCCACGCGCCCATTGTCGCAGGCTCGCCGACCCGTAAGCTTCCCCGCGATGGCCGAGACTGTTCCCCCGGGTGCCCCACTCACCCTGAAGACGCAGGTGCTGCGGTTCGTGATCACCGGCGGGTTCTCCGCGATCGTCGACTTCGGCCTCTACATCGCGCTGCTCGCGGCCGGCCTGCACGTCAACGTGGCCAAGACGCTGGGCTTCATCGCCGGCACCACCACGGCCTACCTGATCAACCGCCGCTGGACGTTCCAGGCCCCGCCCAGCCGGGCCCGCTTCGTCGCGGTGATGGTGCTCTACGCGCTGACCTATGTGGTGCAGATCGGCATCAACTACCTGTTCTATCTGGAGTTCGCGGGCCGGCCCTGGCAGGTTCCGGTCGCGTTCGTGATCGCCCAGGGCACCGCCACCGTGATCAACTTCGTGGTGCAGCGGGCCATCATCTTCCGGCTGCGCTGAGCGCCGCCGCCCGCGCGGTACCCTTGCCAGCGATGTCTACCGTTACGACGCGGCGCCTGATGGGGTGGGGGCGCACCGCACCCTCGGTCGCCAAGGTGCTGGCCCCCCGCGATCCCGAGGAAGTCGTCGACGCGGTCGCGCGGGCGGCCGACGGCTCCGGACGCGGCGTGATCGCGCGCGGCCTGGGCCGCTCCTACGGCGACAACGCCCAGAACGGCGGCGGGCTGGTCGTCGACATGTCGGTGCTCAACCGCATCCATTCGATGGACGCCCACACCCACCTGGTGGACGTGGACGCCGGGGTGAACCTCGATCAGCTGATGCGCGCCGCGCTGCCGCTGGGGCTCTGGGTGCCGGTGCTGCCGGGCACCCGGCAGGTCACCGTCGGCGGGGCCATCGCCTGCGACATCCACGGCAAGAACCATCACAGCGCCGGCAGCTTCGGCAACCACGTGCGCGCCATGGACCTGCTCACCGCCGACGGCCGGGTGCATCGGCTGACCCCCGACGGCGCCGACTCCGAGCTGTTCTGGGCCACCGTCGGCGGCAACGGGCTGACCGGCATCATCCTGCGGGCCACCATCGCGATGACCCCGACCGAAACCGCCTACTTCATCGCCGACGGCGACGTCACGGGCGGGCTCGACGAGACCGTCGCCTTCCACAGCGACGGCACCGAATCCGATTACACCTACTCCAGCGCCTGGTTCGACGCCATCAGCGCCCCGCCCAAGCTGGGCCGCGCCGTCATCTCCCGCGGCTCGCTGGCCACCCGCGACCAGCTGCCCGACGCGCTGGCCAAGGATCCGCTGAAATTCGATGCGCCGCAATACTTCACCGCGCCGGATGTCTTCCCCAACGGCCTGGCCAACAAGTTCACCTTCGGCCCGATGACCGAGCTTTGGTACCGGATGGGCAAGACCTACCGCGGCAAGACCCAGAATTTGACGCAGTTCTACCACCCGCTGGACATGGTCGGCGAGTGGAACCGGGCTTACGGCTCAGCGGGTTTCACCCAGTACCAGTTCGTGGTGCCCACCGAGGCGGTCGACGAGTTCAAGGCCATCATGCGCGACATCCAGGCCAGCGGGCACGTGTCGTTCCTCAACGTGTTCAAGCTGTTCGGGCCCGGCAACCAGGCGCCGCTGAGCTTCCCGATCCCCGGCTGGAACGTCTGCGTCGACTTCCCGGTCAAGGCCGGCCTCGGCGAGTTCCTCACCGGGCTGGACAAGCGGGTGCTGGAGTTCGGCGGCCGGCTCTACACCGCCAAGGATTCCCGCACCACCGCCGCCACTTTCCACGCCATGTATCCGCGGATCGACGAGTGGATCACCGTGCGCCGCAAGGTCGATCCCGAAGGAGTGTTCATGTCCGACATGGCCCGACGACTGGAGCTTCAGTAGATGGTGTTTGACGCCGTGGGGAACCCGCAGACCATTCTGCTGCTGGGTGGCACCTCCGAGATCGGCCTGGCGATCTGCGAGCGCTACCTGCGCGACGCCAAGGCCCGCATCATCCTCGCCGACCTGCCGAACGCCCCGCGCCGGCAGGCCGCGATCGAGCAGATGCGCGCCGCCGGCGCGGAGTCGGTGGAGTACCTGGAGTTCGACGCGCTGGACACCAAGGGGCATCCCGCCCTCATCGAGTCCGCCTGGGCGGGCGGCGATGTCGACGTCGCGATCGTGGCGTTCGGCGTGCTCGGTGATGCCGAGGAACTCTGGCAGGACCAGACCAAGGCCGTGCTGACGGCCCAGATCAACTACACGGCCGCGGTGTCGGTCGGCGTGCTGGTCGGGGAGAAGATGCGCGCGCAGGGCAGCGGTCAGATCATCGCGATGTCGTCGGTGGCCGGCGAACGCGTCCGGCGGTCCAACTTCGTCTACGGCTCCACCAAGGCCGGGCTGGACGGGTTCTACCTGGGCCTCGGGGAGGCGTTGCGCGAGTTCGGGGTTCGGGTGCTGGTCATCCGGCCCGGGCAGGTCCGCACCACCACCACCCTGGAGCACTGGAAGGCCACCGGTGCCAAGGAGGCGCCGTTCACGGTCGACAAGGAACAGGTCGCCGAGCTGGCGGTGGCCTCGGCGGCCAAGGGCAAGGAACTGATCTGGGCGCCCGGCCCGGTCCGGGTGCTGATGTCGGTCATGCGCCACATCCCGCGTCGCATCTTCCGTAAGCTGCCCATCTGATCATGAATACAGCGCTACTCCGCGCTGCCAGCGCGGGCGGCCGGATGGTGCTGGCGGCGGCGATCGCCGTGGCGGTCTCCGTCGTCGCGCTGATCGCCATCAGCCGCGTGCAGTGGCCGGCCTTCCCGTCCAGCAATCAGCTGCACGCCCTGACCACCGTCGGTCAATTCGTCTGCCTGGCAGCCCTTCTCGGTGCCGGCTGGTTGTGGCGACGCGGCCGCCGGCTGCTCGCGCAGCTGGGCGCGACGGTGTTCCTGGCCGCGTTCGTGGTGGCCACCCTGGGTATGCCGCTGGGCGCCACCAAGCTGTACCTGTTCGGCATCTCGGTGGATCAGCAGTTCCGCACCGAGTACCTGACCCGGTTCGCCGACAACCCCGCGCTGCGCGACATGACGTACGCGGACCTGCCGCCGTTCTACCCGCCGGGGTGGTTCTGGCTCGGCGGGCGCGCGGCGGATCTGGCCGGGATGCCCGGCTGGGAGATGTACAAGCCGTGGGCCATCACCTCGATCGCCGTGGCCGTGGTGCTGGCGTTCGCGCTGTGGACCGCGCTGATCCGCTTCGAGTACGCGCTGATCGTCACGCTCACCACCACCGCGGTGACGCTGGCGTACGCCTCCCCCGAGCCCTACGCCGCGATCATCACCGTGCTGCTGCCGCCGGTGCTGGTGCTGGCCTGGTCGGGGTTGCGCGCGACCAATTCGGAGACCGGGCACGGCGGGTGGGCCGCCGTCGTCGGCGTCGGGATCTTCCTGGGCGTCACCGCGACGTTCTACACCCTGCTGCTGGGCCTGGCCGCGCTGACCGTCACCGTGATGGCCGCGGTGCTGGCGATCTCGCGGCGCAGCGTCGCCCCCGTGCTGCGGTTGGCGCTGATCGCGGTGATCGCCGTCGCGATCGCGTTGATCACCTGGCTGCCGTTCGTGCTGCGGGCGCTGCGCGACCCGATGTCGGACACCGGCAGCGCGCAGCACTACCTGCCGGCCGACGGCGCGGTGCTGACCTTCCCGATGCTGCAGTTCTCGCTGCTGGGTGCGCTGTGCATGCTGGGCACGCTGTGGCTGATCGTGCGGGCCCGGACCTCGGTGCGCGCCGGCGCGCTGGCCATCGGGGTACTCACCATCTACCTGTGGTCGCTGCTGTCGATGCTGACCACGCTGGCCGGCACCACGCTGCTGTCCTTCCGGCTGCAACCGACGCTGACCACGCTGCTGGCCGCGGCCGGCGCGTTCGGCTTCATCGAGGTGACGCTCGCGGCGGCGGCCCGGTGGAACCGGGCGGTGATCCCGGTGGCCGCGGTGATCGGGCTGGCCGGCGGCATGGCGTTCAGCCAGGACATCCCCGACGTGCTGCGCCCGGACCTCGCGGTGGCCTACACCGACACCGACGGCGAGGGGCAGCGCGGCGACCAGCGTCCCCCGGGCTCGGAGAAGTACTACGCCGAGATTGACGAGACCATCCGCGCCGCGACGGGTGCGCCCCGCGACGAGACCGTGGTGCTGACCGCCGACTACAGCTTCCTGGCGTACTACCCCTACCTCGGGTTCCAGGGCCTGACCTCGCATTACGCCAACCCGCTGGCGCAGTTCGACCAGCGCGCCGCGGCCATCGAGGAGTGGGCCGACCTGGAGTCCGCCGAGGAGTTCGCGGCAACCCTGGACGCGTTGCCCTGGCGGGCTCCGGAGGTGTTCCTGATGCGCCGCGGCGCCGGCGACTCCTACACGCTGCGGCTGGCCGAGGACGTCTACCCCAACCAGCCGAACGTGCGCCGCTACACCGTCGAATTGGGGTCCGCGCTGTTCGACGAGCCCTACTTCGACGTGCAGACCTTCGGGCCGTTCGTGCTGGCGATCCGGAACCAGCCCTGATGACCGTGCAATCGCCTGGACCGGGCGCATTACCATCTAGGTCCGTGGATGACACGGCGCCTCGATACCGCACGGCCCGTGCGGTCGCGATCGTCGCGGGATTGCTGGGCGCGCTGCTGGCGATCGCCACCCCGTTCCTGCCCGTCGAGCAGACCACCGCCGAACTGAACTGGCCGCAGAACGGCGAACTCGACAGCGTCACCGCGCCGCTGATCTCGTATGTGGCCACCGATCTGGACATCACCGTCCCGTGCCAGGTGGCCGCCGGCCTCGACGGCCCGGACAACGCGGGACGCTCGGTGCTGCTGTCCACGGTGCCCAAGCAGGCCCCCAAGGCTGTCGACCGCGGCCTGCTGATCGAACGCGCCAACAACAACCTCAACGTCGTCGTCCGCAACACCCCCGTGGTCGTCGCGCCGATGAGCGCGGTGCTCAGCCCGGCCTGTGAGGAACTGCGGTTCACCGCGCACGCCGACAAGGTCACCGCCGAGTTCGTCGGACTGACCCAGGCCGACGGCACCGACGCCACCCCCGACGATCCCGAGGCCCCGCTGCGCGGGGAGCGCGGCGGCTACGACTTCCGGCCCCAGATCGTCGGCGTGTTCACCGATCTCGCCGGTCCCGCGCCGCCGGGCCTGAACCTGTCGGCCACCATCGACAGCCGCTACAGCACCGCGCCCACCACCCTCAAGCTCGTCGCGATGATCCTCGGCGTCCTGCTGACCATCGCCGCGCTGATCGCGCTGCACATCCTGGACACCGCCGACGGGGTCCGGCACCGGCGCTTCCTCCCGTCGCGCTGGTGGTCGATGAGCGGCCTGGACGCCCTGGTCGCCACCGCCCTGGTGTGGTGGCACTTCGTGGGCGCCAACACCGCCGACGACGGCTACATCCTGACCATGGCGCGGGTGTCGGAGAACGCCGGCTACATGGCCAACTACTACCGCTGGTTCGGCACCCCCGAGGCGCCGTTCGGCTGGTACTACGACCTGCTGGCGGTGTGGTCGCACGTCTCGACCGCCAGCATCTGGATGCGGCTGCCGACGCTGCTGATGGCGCTGGCGTGCTGGTGGCTGATCAGCCGGGAGGTGCTGCCGCGGCTGGGCAGCGCGGTCAAGACCAGCACCGCGGCCAGTTGGACCGCCGCCGGCATGTTCCTGGCGGTGTGGCTGCCGCTGAACAACGGACTGCGCCCCGAACCGATCATCGCCCTGGGCATCCTGCTGACCTGGTGCTCGGTGGAACGCGCGGTCGCCACCAGCCGGCTGCTACCGGTCGCGGTCGCCTGCATCATCGGCGCGCTGACGCTGTTCTCCGGGCCCACCGGCGTCGCCTCCATCGGCGCGCTGCTGGTGGCCATCGGGCCGCTGCGCACCATCTTGCATCGCCGCTCGCGCCAGTTCGGCCGCCTGGCGCTGCTGGCCCCGCTGGCTGCCGCCGTCACCGTCACTGCGATCCTGATCTTCCGCGACCAGACGTTCGCCGCCGAGATCCAGGCCAGCACCTTCAAGTCCGCGATCGGGCCCAGCCTGAGCTGGTTCGACGAACACATCCGCTACTCGCGGCTGTTCACCACCAGCCCCGACGGCTCGGTGGCCCGGCGCTTCGCGGTGCTCTCGGTGCTGCTGGCGCTCGGCGTCGCGGTGGCAATGTCGTTGCGCAAGGGCCGGATTCCGGGCACCGCCGCGGGCCCCAGCCGACGCATCATCGGCATCACCATCGTGTCGTTCCTGGCGCTGATGCTCACCCCCACCAAGTGGACGCACCACTTCGGTGTGTTCGCGGGCCTGGCCGGATCGCTGGGCGCGCTGGCCGCGGTCGCGGTCACCGCGCACGCGATGCAGTCGCGGCGCAACCGCACCATCTTCGGGGCCGTGGTGCTGTTCGTGGTGGCGCTGTCGTTCGCGACGGTGAACGGCTGGTGGTACGTCTCCAACTTCGGGGTGCCCTGGTCGAATGAGTTCCCGGAGTGGCGGTTCGGCTTCACCACCATGCTGCTGGGGCTGTCGGTCCTGGTGTTGCTGCTGGCCACCTACTTCCACTTCAAGTTCACCTCGCCCAGCAACGGCGACGCGCCCTGGCGGCCCAACCGGTTCGGCCGGCTGCTGCGCTCCCCGCTGGCCATCGCGTCGTGGTTCCTGGTGTTCTTCGAGGTCCTCTCGCTGACGCTGGGCATGACCGCGCAGTACCCGGCGTGGTCGGTGGGCCGGTCCAACCTGCAGGCCCTGACCGGCAAGACGTGCGGGCTGGCCGACGACGTGCTGGTCGAGCAGGACGCCAACCTCGGCATGCTCACCCCGGCCCCCGGCGTCGACATCGGCGGCGCGCTCGGCCAGGTGATCGCCACCGGCTTCTCGCCCAACGGGATTCCCTCGGACGTCTCCCCGGACGCGGTCACCGACACCCCGGCGGCCACCAACTTCGCCGACACCGGCGGCACCGAGGACAACACCGGCGAGGCCGGCACCGAGGGCGGCACCATCGCCACCACCGGCGCCAACGGCTCCCGCGCGCGGCTGCCGTTCGGGCTGTCGCCGGCGACCACCCCGGTGCTGGGCAGCTGGCGCTCCGGCGCCCAGCAGCCCGCGGTGCTGCGCTCGGCCTGGTACCAGCTGCCGCCGCGCGACGAGGCCGGGCCGCTGCTGGTGGTCTCGGCGGCCGGCCGGTTCGACCCGGGCGAGGTCGTCGTGCAGTGGGCCGGCGAGGACGGCAAACCCGGCGGCTCGATCGGTTTCGCCGACGTCGGCGCCGCGCCGGCCTGGCGCAACCTGCGGGCCCCGCTGAGCGCCATCCCGCGCGACGCCACCCAGATCCGGCTGGTGGCCACCGACGACGACCTGGCGCCCACGCACTGGATCGCGCTGACCCCGCCGCGCATCCCGGACCTGGAGAGCCTGCAGGACGTCGTCGGATCGACCGATCCGGTGTTCCTGGACTGGCTCGTCGGCCTGGCCTTCCCGTGCCAGCGGCCGTTCGGCCACCAGTACGGCGTGACCGAGGTGCCCAAGTGGCGGATCCTGCCGGACCGCTTCGGCGCCGAGGCCAACTCGCCGGTGATGGACTACCTGGGCGGCGGGCCGCTGGGCCTGAGCGAACTGCTGTTCCGCGCCTCCACGGTGCCGACCTACCTGCAGGACGACTGGTTCCGCGACTGGGGCTCGCTGCAGCGGTTGCTGCCGTTCTACCCGAACGCCGAGCCCGCCGAGATCGATCTGGGCACCGCCACCCGCAGCGGCCTGTGGAGTCCGGCGCCGCTGCGCCAGTCCTGACTCGGCGCGGCCCTACCCGGGCTCTCATCGCGGTCGCATACCATCGACCCTCGTGCCAGATCTCCGCATTGCTCGCGTCATCGCCGTCGTCGCGGGGATCGCCGGGATACTGCTGTGCGGCCTGGTGCCGTTACTGCCGGTCAACCAGACCACCGCCACCATCAGCTGGCCGCAGACCCCGGGCGAGGACGGCTTCGTCAGCGACGTCACCGCCCCGCTGGTCTCCGGCGCGCCCCGGACCCTCGACGTGTCCATCCCGTGCGCGGCCGTGGCCTCCCTGCCGCCCGAGGGCGGCCTGGTGTTCTCCACCATCCCCGAGCGTGGCATCGACGCCAGCCGCAACGGACTGTTCGTCCGGGCCAACGCCGACATCGTCTTCGTCGCCTTCCGCGACTCTGTCGCGGCGGCCGCCCCCCGCGCCGACGTCGACGCCGGCGCCTGCAGCACCCTGAACATCTGGGCCAACGCCGGCGGGGTGGGCGCCGACTTCGTCGGCCTGCCCGACGCCGCGGGCACCCTGGCACCCGAGAAGAAGCCGCAGGTTGCCGGCCTGTTCACCGAACTTCAGGTGGCGCCGCAGCCGGGCCTGTCGGCCTTCGTGGACATCGACACCCGGTTCATCAGCTCGCCGGGCGCGCTCAAGCTGGCCGCGATGGTGCTCGGAGTGGCCTGCGTGATCGTCTCGATCGTCGCGCTGGCGTGGCTGAACCGGCGCTCGGCGCACGCGGTGCGGCACGCCTGGCGGCGGCTGACCCGGGTCGGACTGGCCACCTGGCTGGCCGACCTCGGCGTCATCGGCACGCTGGCGGTCTGGCACGTCATCGGCGCCACGTCGTCGGACGACGGCTACAACGCGACCATCGCCCGGATCTCCGGGGAGGCCGGCTACAGCGCCAACTACTTCCGCTACTTCGGCGCGAGCGAGGCCCCGTTCGACTGGTATCAGTCGGTGCTCGCGCAACTGGCCGCGATCAGCACCCACGGGGTGTGGCTGCGGGTGCCCGCCACCCTGGCCGGCATCGCGACCTGGCTCATCCTGAGCCGCTGGGCGCTGCCGCGGCTGGGCCGCGCGCTGGCCGTCAACCGCGTGACCGTGTGGACCACCGCCGCGGTGTTCCTGGCGGCCTGGTTGCCGTTCAACAACGGGCTGCGGCCCGAGCCGCTGATCGCGTTCGGCGCGCTGGCCACCTGGGCGCTGGTGGAGAACGCCATCGGCACCCGCCGGTTGTGGCTGGCCGCGGCGGCGATCGTCGTCGCGGTGTTCAGCGTGACGACGGCACCGCAGGGCCTCATCGCGCTCGCGCCGCTACTGGTCGGCGCCCGGGCGCTGGCCCGCATCGTCCGCGAGCGCCGCCCCGTCGACGGGCTGTTGGCCCAGCTGGCACCGCTGGCGGCGGCGCTGTCGCTGATCTTCGTGGTGGTCTTCCGCGACCAGACCCTGGCCACGGTCGCCGAGTCGGCCCGCATCAAGTACGTCGTCGGCCCCACCATCGCCTGGTACCAGGACTTCCTGCGGTACTACTTCCTGACCGTCGAGGAGAGCGTCGACGGCTCGCTGACCCGGCGCTTCGCCGTGCTGCTGATGCTGCTGTGCCTGTTCGGGCTGCTCGCGGTGCTGCTGCGGCGCGGCAAGGTGCCCGGCGCAGCCAACGGCCCGGTGTGGCGCCTGATCGGCAGCACCGCGGTCGGTCTGCTGCTGCTGACGTTCACCCCCACCAAGTGGGCCGTGCAGTTCGGCGCGTTCGCGGGGCTGGCCGGGGCGCTGGGCGGCGTCACCGCGTTCGCGTTCTCCCGGGTGGGCCTGCACAGCCGACGCAACCTCGCGCTGTACGTCACCGCGCTGCTGTTCGTCGTCGCCTGGGCCACCTCCGGCATCAACGGCTGGTTCTACACCGGCAACTACGGGGTGCCGTGGTGGGACCGCCAGCCGGTGCTGGCCGGACAGCCCGTGACGACGATGTTCCTGGTGCTGGCCATCCTGTGCGCGCTGCTGGCCGGCTGGCTGCACTTCCGGATCGACTACGCCGGGCACACCGAGGTGGCCAACACGCGCCGCAACCGGGTGCTGGCCTCGACCCCGATGCTGATCGTGGCGCTGCTGATGGTGCTGCTGCAGGTGGGCTCGATGGCCAAGGGCTTCGTGCAGCGCTATCCCGTCTACACCACCGGCAAGACCAACCTGGCCGCGCTGACCGGCTCGAGCTGCGCCATGGCCGACGACGTGCTGGTGGAACCCGACACCAACGCCGGGATGCTGGCGCCGGTGCCCGGCCAGCCCTACGGTGAGTACGGCCCGCTGGGCGGCGAGGACCCGATCGGCTTCACTCCCAACGGGATCAGCGAGATCCTCGAGCCCGCCGAACCCGTCACCGCCAATCCCGGCCTGGTGAACTCCGACGGCTCGCCCAACAAGCCCAACGTCGGCGTCGGCTACGCCGCGGGCACCGGCGGCGGCTACGGCCCCGTCGGCGTCAACGGCTCGCGGGTGTTCCTGCCGTTCGGCCTGGACCCCGAGCGCACCCCGGTGCTGGGCAGCTACGGCGAGAATCGCCTTGCCGCCCAAGCCACCTCGGCCTGGTACCAGCTGCCGCCGCGGACCCCGGACCGTCCGCTGGTGACCGTCGCCGCGGCCGGCGCCATCTGGTACTACGACGAGGAGGGCGGCTTCAACTACGGGCAGTCGCTCAAGCTGCAGTGGGGCGTGCACCATCCCGACGGCAGCTACACCGCACTCGACGAGGTGCAGCCCATCGACATCTTCGCCCAAAAGGCCTGGCGCAACCTGCGTTTCCCGATGTCGTGGGCGCCGCCGGAGGCCAACGTGGCGCGCATCGTGGCCGATGACCCGAACCTGTCGGAGGACCAGTGGTTCGGCTTCACGCCGCCGCGCGCGCCGGTCCTGCAGACCGCTCAGGAGTTCCTGGGCTCGTCGACCCCGGTGCTGATGGACATCGCCACCGCGGCGAACTTCCCCTGCCAGCGTCCGTTCGCCGAGCGCCTGGGGGTGGCCGAACTGCCGGAGTACCGCATCCTGCCGAACTTCAAGCAGGTCGTGACGTCGTCGAACCAGTGGCAGTCCGCGCAGGACGGCGGGCCGTTCCTGTTCATCCAGGCGTTGCTGACCACCGCCACGGTCCCGTCGTATCTGCGCGACGACTGGTATCGGGACTGGGGTTCCATCGAACGTTTCGACCGCGTGGTGTCCGCCGAGGCCGCCCCCGACGCCGTCATCGACACAGGCGCCCAGCGAGTTTCCGGCTGGCACCGCACCGGACCGATCAGGGCACTCCCATGACCGATACGCAGACCATCCCCCCGCCGGCGCCCGGCGACACCGCCAAGGACGTCACCGTGGCCCGCTGGGTCGCGATGATCGCCGGGCTCATCGGCTTCGTGCTGGCCGTCGCCACCCCGCTGCTGCCGGTGGTACAGACCACCGCGACGCTGAACTGGCCCCAGGGCGGGCAGCTCGGCAACGTCACCGCGCCGCTGATCTCGCAGGCCCCAGTGTCGCTGACGGCGACCATCCCGTGTCAGGTGATCCGCGACCTGCCGCCCGAGGGCGCCATGGTGCTCGGCACCGCCCCGGCCGACGGTAAGGACGCCGCACTCAACGGCCTGTTCGTCAACGTCACCGCGCAGCGCGTCGACATCACCGACCGCAACGTGGTGGTGGCCAGCGTGCCGCGCCAACGGGTCGAGGCCGCCGGTTGCGAACGCATCGAGATCACCTCCTCGGAGGAGAGCACCTACGCCGAGTTCGTGGGCCTGAGCCAGCGCGACGGCAGCCCGCAGCGCACCGGCTTCGCCGACCCGAACCTGCGCCCGGCGATCGTCGGCGTCTTCACCGAACTCAGCGGGCCGGCCCCGCCCGGCCTGTCCTTCTCGGCGACCATCGACACCCGATTCTCCAGCACCCCAACGCCGTTGAAGCTCGCGGCGATGCTGCTGGCCATCGCGGCGACCGTGATCGCGGTGCTGGCGCTGTGGCGCCTCGACCGCGTCGACGGGCGGCGCATGCGGCGGCTGATCCCGGGCCGCTGGCGCACCTTCACCGCGGTCGACGCGACGGTGATCTCGGCCTTCCTGATCTGGTACGTGGCCGGCGCCAACTCCTCGGACGACGGCTACATCCTGGGCATGGCGCGCGTCGCCGACCACGCCGGCTACATGTCGAACTACTTCCGCTGGTTCGGCAGCCCCGAGGACCCGTTCGGCTGGTACTACAACCTGCTGGCGCTGATGACCCACGTCAGCACCGCGAGCATCTGGATGCGGCTGCCGGATCTGGTTGCCGCACTGGTCTGCTGGCTGCTGCTGTCCCGCGAGGTACTGCCCCGGTTCGGCCCGGCCGTGGTGGCCAGCCGCCCGGCGCTGTGGGCGGCGGGCATGGTCCTGCTCGCCGCGTGGATGCCGTTCAACAACGGCCTGCGCCCCGAGGGCCAGATCGCCGTCGGCGCCCTGATCACCTACGTGCTGATCGAACGCGCGATCACCTCCGGCCGGCTCACCCCCGCGGCGCTGGCGATCATCACCGCCGCCTTCACCCTCGGCATCCAGCCCACCGGGCTGATCGCGGTGGCCGCGCTGATCGCCGGTGGCCGACCCATCCTGCGCATCGTGGCCCGGCGTCGCCGCGTGGTCGGCCTGTGGCCGCTGCTGCTGCCGCTGCTGGCCGCCGGCACCGTGGTGCTGACGGTGGTCTTCGCCGATCAGACCTTCGCCACGGTGTTGGAGGCCACCCGGATCCGCACCGCGATCGGTCCGAGCCAGGAGTGGTACACCGAGAACCTGCGCTACTACTACCTGATCCTGCCGACCGTGGACGGCTCGCTGTCGCGCCGGTTCGGCTTCCTGATCACCGCGCTGTCGCTGTTCGCGGCGATGTTCATCATGCTGCGGCGCAAGCGGATCTCCGGGGTGGCCCGCGGGCCGGCCTGGCGGCTGATGGGCGTCATCTTCGCCACCATGTTCGTGCTGATGTTCACCCCCACCAAGTGGGTGCACCACTTCGGCCTGTTCGCCGCCGTCGGCGCCGCGGTGGCCGCGCTGGCCACCGTGCTGGTGTCACGCACCGTGCTGCGCTGGTCGCGCAACCGGATGGCGTTCGTCACCGCGCTGCTGTTCGTGATGGCGCTGTGCTGGTCGACCACCAACGGCTGGTGGTACGTGTCGAGCTTCGGCGTACCGTTCAACAACGACAAACCCGCCATCGCCGGGATCACCGTCAGCACCATGTTTTTCGTGCTGTTCGCCATCTCCGCGGTGTACACCGCCTGGCTGCACTTCGCGCCGCGCGACCGTGGCGAGGGCCGGATCGCCCGGGCCGTGACCGCGGCCCCGATCCCGGTGGCCGCGGGCTTCATGGTCGTGGTCTTCATCGCCTCGATGCTGGTCGGCGTGGTCCGGCAGTACCCGACGTACTCGAACGCGTGGGCCAACCTACGCGCCTTCACCGGCGGCTGCGGCCTGGCCGACGACGTGCTGGTGGAACCGGACGCAGGCGACGGCTTCCTGACACCCGTCGGCGGCCCGTTCGGCACCCTCGGCCCGCTCGGCGGCGAGCGCCCGGTCGGCTTCACCGCCAACGGTGTGCCCGAACACATTGTCGCCGAGGCGATTCGGCTCAACCGGGTGGTGCCAGGCTCCGACTACGACTGGGACGCCCCGGAGGAACTCGAGACCCCCGGCGTCAACGACTCCACGGTGCCGCTGCCCTACGGGCTGGACCCCGCGCGGGTGCCGCTGGCCGGCAGCTACGTGAGGGGCCCGCAGCAGCCCAGCACGCTGGCCTCGGCCTGGTACGAGCTGCCGGCCGAGGACGACGGCCATCCGCTGGTGGTCATCACCGCCGCGGGCACCATCACCGGCAACAGCGTCTACAACGGCCACACCGAGGGGCAGGCCGTCGAACTCGAGTACGGCCGCCCCGGACCCGACGGCGCCCCCGAGGCGCTGGGCCGGCTGGTGCCCTACGACCTGGGCCCGGCCCCGTCGTGGCGCAACCTGCGCTTCCCGCGCGCCCAGATCCCCGCGGAGGCAACGTTTGTCCGGGTAGTCGCCGACGACGCGTCGCTGACGCCGGGCGACTGGATCGCCGTGACACCCCCGCGAGTGCCCGAACTGCGCTCCATCCAGGAGTACGTCGGATCCGAGCAGCCGGTGCTGATGGACTGGGCCGTGGGCCTGGCCTTCCCGTGCCAGCAGCCGATGCTGCACGCCAACGGCGTCACCGAGGTGCCGAACTACCGGATCACCCCGGACTACAACGCCAAACGGCTCGACACCGACACCTGGCAGGACGGCATCAACGGCGGCCTGCTGGGCATCAGCGACCTGCTGCTGCGCCAGCACGTGATGGCCACCTACCTGTCGCAGGACTGGGGCCGGGACTGGGGCTCGCTGCGCCGCTTCGAGACCATCGTCGACGCGACGCCCGCCGAGATCGACCTGGGCAGCGCGACACGTTCCGGGCTGTGGAAACCGGGCGAGATCCGCATCAAGCCGTAGAGCCCGGCAGTTCCCGACCGTCAGCCCTCGCGGCGGTGTCGCTCCGCCTAGCTGATGCGCGACTTGCCTTTAAGGTGCATTCGAGTCCGACCGGTTCGTTTCTCAAAAGGCTGGACGTTTTCTGAAAGCTCAGTGTGTCCGGTTCCGGATACGGTGTCGCGTACACCTCTGGTCATCCGCCCAAAGGGCAATCTTGGCTGTCGGGAAGGCAGGGATAATGAGAATGTTGATCGCGGGGTTGGCGAGCGTCGGCCTGATGCTGGGTACCGCGGGTGTCGCTCTCGCCGACGACGTGGTCGTCTATGACGGCGAAACCGGAATCCCGTGGAGTTGGCCGACCGAGTCGGCGTGCATCTCAGACGGTCCGGACATGCACTTGGACAACGTAGGCGACGACAACTTCTACCGGTACTGGTACTGCCTCCAGCACGACGATGGACTGTGGTATCTGCACAACACCGACCAGCCGACCCACGAGGAATGATCGGTCCGACCGCTTGATTTCCCGGGCCGGCTGAGGCCGTTCGAAGTGCGGACAGCGCAGCGACATTCGCACCGCACCACGGCCTGGATTCAGAGAGGCAAGTGATGCACAGACTCGTAACGGTCCCCCTCGGATTCGCAGCGCTGGTGTTGATGTCGGCATGCGGCTCCGGATCCCCAGCCGGAGGTCCGCATGATTCGGCCAAACCGGGCGCGGTGCCGAAGCTGACCGCCAATGCGCAGTACTGCGCGCAGAATCGCGACCCGAAGTGCGCAACGGGCAGTTTCCACGGCACGAACGTCCACCTCGCGCCCTCCGACGGTTACTGGGATGCCAACGGCAAACCCGTCAATGGCGGGCCGATGGGAGCTAACGGGTCCACCGGCAACGACCTAACCCAGGAGTACTGCGCCCGCAACCAAGATCCCGGCTGCCCGGTGGGCAGCTATGTTGCCCCCGATGCCATCAAGAACCCGGATGGCAGCTCCACCTACGTCGTCTGCGAAGGCACCATCTGCACCAACCCCAACCACGGGGCAGCTAACTCGGGGGGCTTCTGGGATGCCAACGGTAACCCGATCGACGGCGGACCGATGGGCGCCGACGGGTCCACCGGCAACAACCGCACCCAGGAGTACTGCGCGCGCAACCAAGATCCCGGCTGCCCGGTGGGCAGCTATGTTGCCCCCGATGCCATCAAGAACCCGGATGGCAGTCCCGGTTACGTCGTCTGCGAAGGCACCATCTGCACCAACCCCAACCACGGGGCAGCAGACCCAGACAGCGGCGTCGACACCGCTGGTCCCGACGACGAGCCCGCCAATGACACGCCCACGCCCGATACCGACCCGGACGAGGGTTTTCCGGATGATGCGCCCACACCGGAAGCACCGGCGTTCCCCGAACCGTCAGATGATGGTGACGCCTGGGACCCGGGACCAATAGTCGACTCGGACGACGAGCCGAGCTTCGACGAACCGTGACCGAGGGAGTTCCCGCGCCCGGCTTCCCGGCACCGATGCCCGTGAAGCCGCGCCGACGGATACTGCGTCGCCTCGTGGCCAGTGGGGCAATCCTGGCGGCGGTGATCGCGGTGGCATTCGTCGCGTTGGTGTTCTGGCCGAATCCCACTGTGCCGGCTGATCAACCGAACATGTCGCAGGTGATGACCGGAACGAGCAACGATTGGTTGTCCTTCGATGACTTCGTTCCCGGCACGGCAATCGCTGCCGACGACGCCGACAACGACGAGTACGAGTGCACGCTCGGATTCCTCGGGCGTGATGGTTCAGATGCGGCGATCGGTTTCACCGCGGGCCACTGTGCCCATCCGGGCGACGGTTCACCGTACTTCACCCGAACTGGCGATGAGGACGATGCCGTTGAGCTTGGCCGTTTCACGACGGTCCAGACCGCCCTCACGCCGGACAAGGTCGTGGAGACCGGTCCGGACGGGTGGTCGGACTTCGCGGTGATCGAAATCGACCCGGCGCTGGCTGAATCGGCGGAAGGAAACGCCAGGATCGCTGGGGTGTACCGGGTGACCAAGGTGCTCGATCACGAGTATCTGTTGAACAACAACGTGACTCTATGCAAGTTCGGATTCGTCAGCGGCGAAACCTGCGGCAAGGTTTCCGGACACGACCACCTCACTGTGGAAGCCGAATTGTATTCCGCCTCGGGAGATTCTGGCTCACCCGCGTACGTGAAACTCGGCAACGACGAAGTCGCCGCCGTCGGAATTCTGCGGGGCTCCCCCGAGGGAGAGGACAACTACACCGAGTTCTCCCTGCTCGCACCGATACTCGAAGCAACGGGCTCATCCATTTTCTGTGACGATCCGACGTGCCACGGAAACTGATGCTGCACGAATAGGCACCGTGCCCGGGCAGCCACCCTGAACCCGGTCAGGTCACGTTTGGCATCGATGCTGTGCCCGACGTGCCGACGATAGGATGTCCCGGTGTTAGCAGAGCACGCTGACGGATCGGCTGCTGCCGGCCGGGGCCGCCCGAGTCCAGCGGTTCACTCGCTGGCGCCCCGCAGCGACATGCGCCTGAGCCTGGGCTCCGCGAAGACCGGGATCAACGTTCGATTCATCACCCATGCGTTGGCTGGACCGACCACCTGGTCCGTCTTTGGGCCGGAGCATGAGGTGCGGGTGTGGCGCCGCGGCACCGCGAACTCCAAGGAGGTCGTGTTCGACCGCGGACCCAACGGTCGGGTCGATCCGGGCGCGAGCAACGTGTGGGTCATCCCCGCCGAATCGAGGTCAGCTGCCGAGGCCCGGGAAGCGTTCTGCGAGTTCGCTGTGTTGACGTTGCCTCCAGCTCTGATCGGGGCCACCACCCTGCGCCCGGTCGCCGGCCGGCGAGACCCACTGCTGCTGAGCATGATCGAGCGGGTCGCCGGCACAGCCGGCCGAACCGACGTCGTGTCGCGGCTGCTGCGGGAGACTTTGACCGATGCTCTGCGCCTGCACATCCTCGACCTTTACGGTGAAGAGCCGGTCCGACGCCAAACCAGTCGGGTACTCGATCTGGCTGCGCAGCAGCGGCTACTGGACTATCTGCGCGACGGCCTCGACCACGAGATCGATCTCCGCACGCTGGCTGGAATCGCTGGTATGCCGGTGGCCGGGTTCCGTCGCGCGTTCGCGCATACCTTCAACACGACGCCCTACCAGTACGTGCTGGACCTGCGCATCGAGAAGGCCAAGACGATGCTGTCGACCACTACCTTGACGATTACTGAAATCGGCGCGGCAGCTGGGTTTTCCAGCCCGAGCCACTTTGCTACCACGTTCAAGCAACGGGTGGGGGTCACGCCCACGGCGTACCGCAACGAGCTTCGCTTCCCGACTAGGTGAACCAACCCATCGCCGGGTCCTAGGGGATCACCAAGATGTCGGTGGCCTAACGAATCTGTCGAGGTTCGGCGTCAACGGTCGCGCAAACTGGGGAAACGTGGTGGGGTGGACGTCGATGTCTGCATTCCGGTTCTCCCCCCGACTCGGTGCCGCCGCCGCGGGATGCGCTGCGCTGCTTGCCATCGGCGCGCCGACGGTCGCGGCCGCACCCGCCACCGACGCCCAGGGCTACGTCGATTCCACCGCGCGCTGCGCCGCGCCGAGCACCGTGGTGGAGTTCGGCAGCACGGACAAATCCCGAGTGGCCGTGTGCAAGTCGGCCAAGGGTGAGTACCAGTATCGGGGCGTGCGGCTGCGCGACGGCGCCAAGATGATTCTGCCCGCCAAGCTCGCCGATGACGGCGCATTCATCGCCGAGAACTACGGCATCGAGTACACCGTGGCGGCGAAGTCGTTGATCATCAGCGAGGGCGACCGGGTGCTCCGGGAGGAGCCGTGGACCGACTTCCACACGGCCGGTGCGGCCGCCAGTGCACCGACCACCGCGGCGCCGCCGAGCGACCCGCTGCCCGCCGAGGTGGGCGGAAGTAGCAACTAGTTCGGTGGCCCACACCGTACGGTCGAGGACATGAACGGCCGCATCAAACTGGGCAGAGCCATGCTGACCCGCGTCGTCGAGCATCAGTTCGACGCCGGCACCGTGCTATTTCCCGCCACCCCCAATGAGGCCTGGCCTGCCAACGCCGACCTGCTGGTGCCCGACTTCTACGATCCGCAGACTGCGCTGCTGCGCCTGGCCATCCAGACCTGGATCGTCGAGGTAGACGGCCTGACCGTGCTGATCGACACCGGCATCGGCAACGACCGCGACCGGCCCCACCTGCCCACGCTGTCACATCTGTCCAGCGACTTCCCGGCCGCATTGGAGCGGGCCGGCGTCGACCCGGCCGACGTCGACGTCGTCGTCAACACCCATTTGCACACCGATCACGTGGGCTGGAACACGACGCAGGTCGACGGAGCCTGGGTGCCGACGTTCCCCAACGCGCGCTACCTGATGCACGACGCCGACCACCGCCATTTCGGACCGGACGGCCCCGGCCACGACGACGGTGCGCGCCTGCTGTTCGCCGACAGCATCGACCCGGTGGCCGACCAGATCCAGCTCTGGGACGACAACTACCAGCTCAGCGAATCACTGTGGCTGCGAACGGCTTCCGGGCACACGCCCGGCTCGTCGGTGGTGTGGCTGGACGCCGGGGTGCCCGCGGTGTTCGTCGGCGATCTGACCCACTGTCCCGTCCAGATCCCGCGGCCCGGCGACGCGTGCGCCTTCGACGTCGACGCCGGGGAGGCCGTCGTCACCCGCCGGCGGATCTTCACCGAGGCCGCGCGGCGGCGGGCCGCCGTCGTCCCCGCGCACTATCCCGGCCGCGGCGGCGCCCGGATCGTCGCGCGCGGCGACCGGTTCCGGGTGGACGACTGGCTGGATCTCGACCCGATCTGAGCCGAATCTAGTGCGGCGGCCCCAGGTACGGGAATTCGTCGAGGGTGTCGGTGTGCGGCTTCAGGCCGGGGGCGCGGTTCTCCCCCTTGGTGAGGAAGTCCAGCCGGTAGTTGATGACGTCGTCGGTGAAGGTGCGGCCGTTGGGGTACTTGGCCGGTCGCGACGGACGATAGGTCAGCATGTCGGGCAGGGTGCCCTCGCCGTCGATGGCGGCGATGGCGTCGGCCCGGTTGTAACCACCGGTTTCGCCCATCCGCGCGATGAACAGGCCGATCCAGCGGGCCCGGTCCTGGATCGGGTTGGTGGCGTAGTAGGCCGCGCGGGTCTCGTCGTCGGTGAGGAAACCGCGGATCGCGGGGTGCCCGACCCGGTCGACGTGCTTCCACTCGCCGTCCTCGCGGATGGTGCAGCGGCCCCACACCCGGATATCCGGTTCGGCGCCGATGGCGTTGGTCGGCATCTCGACGGCCATCGCGATGACGTTGGTGGTGGCGTTGGAATCCACTCCGGTCCAAGGCCTTTCGGGATCACCGTGGGCACCGGGGATGCCGAGCAGATTCTTGACGCCCTCGACGTCGCAGAACAGCGGATCGCTGCGGATCCCGCAGAACACCGTGAAACTGCCGGATCGCAACACCTGGGCCTCGGGGCCGCGGCACAGCTCGACGCCGGAGAACAGCCGCGAGCCGACCGCCTGGGGTTCCTCGGCGTCGCGGTCGACGGCGAGGAAGAGATCGAAAGTCTGCACCCCGTCCCGCGGTTCGGCGAAGACGAAGCTGAATGCGATGTCGGTGCGCAGGTCCCCGTCGCGGTCGACGTTGATCCGGTAGATCGCGTCGGGGTGCAACGCCTCGCCGTTGGTGTTGGCGGTCAGGATCAGCACCGTGTTCGCGGGATCGGACGGCGACGGGAACACGTACAGGTCGCGCAGATCGAGCCGTTGATCGCCCCGGGGTGGGTTCACACTGAGCCCGATGTATTGGTCGGCCATAACCTCAATCCAACCGTGTCGGCCGCGCGAAGGTGCGCAAACTACGGGATCGCCGCGGCGTGTCGGCCGCGGACGCGCACCCTCGCGGGGGTGGGTGGTGCTGTGGGCGCGGGCATCTAGATGGGGAGCAGACCGTGCTTGCGCTGCACGCGGCCCTGGATCTGCTTGTCCCGCAGCAACTGCAGCGACTTGCGCAGCAGCAGCCGGGTCTCGTGCGGCTCGATGACGCCGTCGATGTAGCCGCGCTCGGCCGCGATCCACGGCACCGCCATGCCCTGGTTGTAACCCTCGATGAACTCCTTGCGGATCTGCTGCACCTCGGGGGCGGTGGGATCCGGGAACCGCTTGACCAGCAGCTGCGCGGCACCCTCGGCGCCGATCACCGCGATGCGCGCCGTCGGCCAGGCGAAGTTCAGATCCGCCGAGAGCTGCTTGGAGCCCATCACCGCGTGCGCGCCGCCGTAGGACTTGCGGATGGTGAACGTCACCTTGGGCACGTCGGCCTCGACGACGGCGTTGAGGAAGCGGCCGCCGCGCTTGATGATGCCGTTCTTCTCCTGCTCCACCCCCGGCATGAAGCCCGGGGTGTCCACCACGAACACCAGCGGCAGGTTGTAGGAGTCGCAGAACCGGACGAACCGCGCGGCCTTGTCGGAGGCCTCGTTGTCGATGGCGCCGGACATGTGCATCGGCTGGTTGGCGATCACGCCGACGGGACGCCCGTCGACCCGCGCGAACGCGGTGATCATCGCCGGCCCGCCCTGCTCGGCGACCTGGAACACGTCGCCGTCGTCGAACATCCGCAGCAGGATTTCCATCATGTCGTAGGCCATGTTGTCCGAGTCCGGCACGATGCTGTCCAGCTCGAGGTCGTGCGGCGTGATCTCGGGTTCCAGCCCCGGGTTGATGGTCGGCGGATCGTCAAAGGTGTTGGCGGGCAGGAACTGCAGGTAATCGCGGACGTACTGGTAGGCCGCCGCCTCGGACTCCACCACCTGGTGGATGTTGCCGTACCGGGCCTGCGCGTCGGCGCCGCCGAGTTCGTCGAGGCTGACGTCCTCGCCGGTGACGTCCTTGATGACGTCGGGGCCGGTGACGAACATGTAGCCCTGATCGCGCACGGCGACCACCAGGTCGGTCTGGATCGGCGAGTACACGGCACCGCCGGCGCACTTGCCGAAGATCAGCGAGATCTCGGGCACCAGGCCGCGCAGCAATTCGTGGCGTCGGCCCAGTTCGGCGTACCACGCCAGCGACGTCGCGGTGTCCTGGATGCGGGCGCCGGCCGAGTCGTTGATGCCGATGATCGGGCAGCCGACCATGGCCACCCACTCCATCAGCCGGGCCACCTTGCGGCCGAACATCTCGCCGACCGAACCCTGGAACACCGTCTGGTCGTGGGAAAACACCCCGACCGGGCGGCCGTTGATGGTGCCGTGCCCGGTCACCACGCCGTCGCCGAAGAAGGCGTCGGGGTCCCCGGGGGTCTTGGCCAGCGCGCCGATCTCCAGGAAGGTGCCCGGATCCAGCAGCGCGTGGATGCGCGCCCGGGCGCTCGGGATGCCCTTCTTGTCGCGGCGGGCCCGGGCCTTCTCGTCGCCGGGATCCTTGGCGAGCTCGAGCTTTTCCCTGAGTTCCGCGAGCTTCTCGGCCGACGACACGGTCGACGGCTGCGGGCCAGATTCTGCGGTCACGTCGCCTGCTTCCTCACTTGTCCTGCTGAGCCTGGATCGCGGTGATCGCCTGGCTCATATGTGCCCCGACCTTAGCGATGTAGGGCTCGTCGATGGCCTGAATGTGCTCGCCGCCGATGGGTACCACCTCGAGATCCTTGACGTACTCCCCCCAGCCGCCGTCGGGCTTGCGGGTCGCGTACGCGGGCTCGAAGACAATCGCGTCGTCGTGGTAGCGGTCGGCCAGATACAGCGTGACGTGGCCGTCATAGGGCTGGACCTCGATGGTGGCCAAGGCACGCTGATCCAGGTACGACGTGCGCTGATGCTCGATGATGCCGCCCGGGATCTGCACCCCGCTTTCCTTGATCGCATCCAGGACGAACTTCACCTGGCCCTCGTCGTCGAGCTGCTCCAGCTCCTCGTACGGGATCTCGGGGATCTCGACGTTGAACGTGCGCTGGGCGAACAGGGCGTAGCGATCCCACCGGGCCCGCATACCCTCCTTGCTCTGGTCGATCGGCTCTCCCGGCAGCGCGAGGTCGATCAGGCCGACGAACTCGACGTCGGCGCCGGCCCGCTCGAGGCCGATGGCGCACGCATAGGCCAGCGCACCGCCCAGCGACCAGCCGGCCAGGATGAACGGGCCCTGGTGCAGCTCCATCAGCTTGGGCACGTACTCGGCGGCCCGCTCCTCGATGGCGCCTTCGACGCGTTCGATGCCGTACACCGGGGTGTCCGCCGGCAGCCGCTTCATCAGCGGCTCGTAGACCACCGTCGAACCGCCGGCGGGGTGGAAGACGAACAGCGGAACGGCCGAGCTGCCCTCCTTCGGCGCCCGCAGGGTGCGGACGAACCCGTCGACCACGCCCTCCTCGAGCTGCTCGCGGACCACGGTCGCGAGTTCCTCGATGGTCGTAGCGGACTTGACGTCCTCGACGCTGATGGCGCCCTCGGCGCGCTCGGTCAGCCGTTCGGCCAGCTTGGCCGCGGTCTCGTCGTCCAGGGCGGGCAGCTCGTTGAAGATGCCGCCCGGGGACTTCTTGGTGACGATCGCCCAGGTGGCGAAGGTGACGCGCTCGGCGGCGTCGCGCGGCGGCACGTCGGCGCCGAGCGCCTCGGTGACCGCCTCCTGCGTGAGCACCTTGGCGGCGGCCGCCGCGGCGGTGGCCTTGCCCGGCCCACTCGGATCCGACGGCGGGGGCGGGGGCGGCACCGCACCCG
>JAEWRC010000059.1 GCA_023460175.1 Actinomycetes bacterium | reverse complement strand
GCGCGCGGGCGCACACCTCCAGCCGGGTCAGCACGATCATCGTGGCGACCACCAGCAGCACCAGCGTGGTGATGGTGATCGCGATGCCGGCGCCGGGCAGCGACAGCCAGGCGAACGGGCTGAACAGCACCGCCGACAGCGGCGGATAGGTGAACGGCAGGTCGATGCCGCCGACGGTGTGGAACGTCACGCCCTCGCTGTAGAGCGGTTGGGAGTCCAGCCAGGCCCGGCCGCCCATCCGGTAGACGTCGATGTCGATCCGGTACGGATTGGGCGCGAACAACCGCCACACCGCGTAGCCGAGGGCCGCCACGGTGGCCAGTTGGAACACCCGCCAGGCGGCCAGCCGCCGTCGCTGTTTAGTCATGACCTGAACAGACTATCCGGGTTGCCCAGCAACCCAGTAAGTTCACGGCCGTGCCCCAGTGGTCCGTCGACATGAGGTTCGACTTCATCACCCAGAGTCGGCTGCCGCTGATGTGGTGTCTGATCGCGTTCATCCTGACGTTCTGCATCACCCGCGCGATCGTGCGCTACATCCGGGCGACGGCCGACGACACCGCGCCCAAGAAGTGGTGGCAGCCCCGCAACCTGTCGTTGGGCGGCGGTGACGGCGAGGGCAAGGGCGACGGCAAGGGCAAGGGCTTCCACCTGCACCACGTGGTGATCGGCGTGCTGCTGGTGCTGATCTCCGGGGTCGCGATGGTGACGCTCGCGGTCGACGGCGGGGTGGGGGCGTTCACCACCGCGGCCATCTTCTTCGGCATCGGCGCCGCGCTGGTGCTCGACGAGTTCGCCCTGATCCTGCATCTGCAGGACGTCTACTGGTCCGAGGACGGGCGCACTTCGGTGGACGCGGTGTTCATCGCGGTGGCCGTGGCGGGTCTGCTGATGGTGGGCTTCAACCCGCTGGCGTTCTTCGACATCGACATCTGGCGGGCCGACGACTCGTGGGTGGTCCGCGCCGCGGTCATCGGCTGGGCGGTGGCCAGCCTGGCGCTGGCGCTGGTCGTACTCGCCAAGGGCAAGGTGTGGACGGGCCTGCTCGGCATGGGGGTGCCGCCGCTGCTGGTGATCGGGGCGCTGCGGCTGTCCCGGCCGCATGCGCCGTGGGCGCGCTGGCGCTACCTGGACCATCCGCACAAGATGGACCGGGCGCTGCAGCGGGAACGGCGGATCCGGCGCCCGCTCGTGCGGGCGAATCTGTGGTTGCAGAGCGCGCTGGCCGGCATGCCCCGCCTGCCCGACGACACCGCCGTGGACGCCACGTTGGATCGCCAGGTGCACCCGGCGCCCGCACCGGTCTCCGCCGCGACTGGATAGGGTGGTCGCCCGTGCGGTACTTCTACGACACCGAGTTCATCGAGGACGGCCGCACCATCGAGCTGATCTCGATTGGGGTGGTCGCCGAGGACGGCCGCGAATATTACGCGGTGTCAACGGAATTCGATGCCGCGCAGGCCGGGAATTGGGTGCGCAAGCACGTGCTGCCGAAGCTGCCGTCGCCGTCGTCGCAGCTGTGGCGGTCGCGTCGGCGCATCCGCGATGACCTCGAGGAGTTCTTCGGGATCGGCGGCGCCGACCCGATCGAACTGTGGGCCTGGGTGGCCGCCTACGACCACGTCGCGCTGTGTCAGCTGTGGGGGCCGATGACCGGCCTGCCGACGCAGATCCCGCGGTTCACCCGGGAGTTGCGGCAGTTCTGGGAGGACCGCGGCAGCCCGCGGATGCCGCCGCGGCCGGCCGACACCCACGACGCTCTGGTGGACGCGCGCGACCACCTGCGACGGTTTTCGTTGATCGTCGAGCGGACGGGCCCGCCCGCGGCCGGCTGAATCCGGTGTTTGTGCAGGTCGCGAACGGGTCGGCGCGCCCGTGGGGCCCCGCTACCATGTAGGGGTGAACTGGACCGTCGACGTACCGATCGAGCAGCTCCCGTCGCTGCCGCCCCTGCCGGATGACCTGCGGCAACGCCTGGATTCCGCGTTGGCGCGGCCGGCCGTCCAGCAGCCCAGCTGGGACGCCGGGCAGGCCGAGGCGATGCGCACCGTGCTGGAAAGCGTGCCGCCGATCACCGTGCCGTCCGAGGTCGAGAAGCTCAGCGGTCAGCTGGCCGCTGTCGCCCGCGGGGAGGCGTTCCTGCTGCAGGGCGGCGACTGCGCCGAGACGTTCGCCGACAACACCGAACCGCACATCCGCGCGAACATCCGCACGCTGCTGCAGATGGCCGTGGTGCTGACCTACGGCGCGAGCATGCCGGTGGTGAAGGTGGCCCGCATCGCCGGGCAGTACGCCAAGCCGCGGTCCTCGGACACCGACGCGCTGGGCCTGAAGTCCTACCGCGGTGACATGGTCAACGGATTCGCCCCGGATGCGGCTGTGCGCGACCATGATCCGTCCCGGCTGGTGCGCGCCTACGCCAACGCCAGCGCGGCGATGAACCTGGTGCGCGCGTTGACCTCCTCGGGTCTGGCGTCGCTGGATCTGGTCCACGACTGGAACCGGGAGTTCGTCCGCACCTCGCCTGCCGGCGCGCGCTACGAGGCGCTGGCCGGGGAGATCGACCGCGGGCTGCGTTTCATGAGCGCCTGCGGCGTCAACGACCGCGCCCTGGACACCGCCGAGATCTACGCTTCGCACGAGGCGCTGGTGCTCGACTACGAGCGGGCCATGCTGCGCCTGGCCGACGACGCCGACGAGGGCGCGTCGTTCAAGCTGTTCGACCTGTCCGCCCACTACCTCTGGATCGGTGAGCGCACTCGCCAGCTCGACGGGGCGCACATCGCGTTCGCCGAGGTGATCGCCAACCCGATCGGTGTCAAGATCGGCCCGACGACCACCCCGGAGCTGGCCGTCGAATACGTCGAGCGACTGGATCCGCACAACGTGCCGGGCCGGCTGACCCTGGTGAGCCGGATGGGCAACGGCAAGGTCCGCGACGTGCTCCCGCCGATCATCGAGAAGGTGCAGGCCTCGGGGCATCAGGTGATCTGGCAGTGCGACCCGATGCACGGCAACACCCACGAATCGTCCACCGGCTACAAGACCCGCCATTTCGATCGCATCGTCGACGAGGTGCAGGGCTTCTTCGAGGTGCACCGCGCGCTCGGCACCCACCCGGGCGGCATCCACGTCGAGATCACCGGCGAGAACGTCACCGAGTGTCTCGGTGGGGCACAGGACATTTCGGATACCGACCTGGCCGGCCGCTACGAGACGGCCTGCGATCCGCGGCTCAACACCCAGCAGAGCCTCGAGCTGGCCTTCCTGGTCGCGGAGATGCTGCGCGACTGACCGGTCCTACGGTCCCAGCAGCGCGGTGAGGTTGCTGCCCAGCGACCACGCGGCCGCGGCCACCGAACCGGTGAGCACCAGCACGATGGCCAGCCAGATGACGGTGGTTCGCCGCGCCCGTTGCCGGGCCCAGGCGAATTCGTGCAGGTCGATGCCGGCGAACTGACCCACCGGCGGCAGTGCGCCGTCGGTGCCGGCCTCATCCGCCCAGTCCTCGTCCGCCCAGTCGTCGGGTCCGCGGGTCATCGCCCGGGTCGGGTGGCGCACCGGCAGGATCGGGTCGGCGGCGGGCCGGGGTCGGCGCTCGGTGGTGTGTTCGTGGATCCGGCTGTGATGCAGTTCGGCCGAGGCGTGCTGCGCGGAGTTCTGCGGCGCGGGCACCTGGAAGGCCGGCAGGTTCAACTCGGCGGCGATGACGTCCAGGTGCTCGACCATCGCGCCGGCGTCCGGGTAACGCTCGGCGGCGTCGCGCGCGGTGGCGCGCCGCACCAGCTCGTCGAATTGCGGTGGCACCCCGCCGATCTGGGCGCTGGGGGCGGGGACGTCGTTGTCCATCCGCTGATACGCCAGCGCCAGGGCGGTGTCACCGGTGAACGGCGTTGACCCGGTGAGCAGTTCGTAGGTGAGGACGCCCACCGAGTACACGTCGCTGCGCGGATCGGAGCTGCCGCTGGACACCTGCTCGGGCGACAGGTACGCCGCGGTGCCCAAAATCACACTGGTGGAGGTGATCCCGGCCTCGGCGACGGCGCGCACCAGCCCGAAGTCGACCAGCTTGACCTCGCCGTCGTCGGAGATCAGCACGTTCTCGGGTTTGACATCGCGGTGGACCAACCCGGCCCGGTGGGCGACCGCCAAGCCGCCGAGCACCGGCCGCAGCACCGCGGTGACCGCGTGCGGCGGCATCGGCCCGCGTTCGCGCAGCAACTCGCGCAGCGTGCCGCCGTCGACGAGTTCCATCACCAGGAACGGGTGGCGACCGTCGGTTCCCTGGTCGTAGACCGCGACCAGGCCGGGATGCTTGAGCCGGGCCACCGCGCGGGCCTCGAGCTGGAAACGGGTAAGGAACTGCTGGTCACCGGCATAGCGGGCGTCCATCACCTTGCAGGCCACCGGTCGGTCCAGCCGGGTGTCCAGACCCCGGTAGACCGTCGACATGCCGCCGGTGGCGATCTTGGTCTCCACCAGGTAGCGGCCGTCGAGCAGCTCACCCTCCAGCGGGTCGCTCGGCGCGGTTGGCGTCACCGGGCCATCCTGCCACGCGCGGCGCGCTTAGACTCGGAGCCGTGAGCAGCATTCCGACCGCGGACGACGTCCTCGATCCCACCGAACCGGTCATCGAACTCCAAGAAGTGGCGAAGATGCTGGGCATTCCGCTGACCAAGGTGCAGCAGCAACTGCGCGACGGACACCTGGTCGCGGTGCGCCGCGACCGAGTCATCGCGGTCCCGCGGATCTTCTTCACCGAGGCCGGCGCCGTCGTCAAGCCGCTGCCCGGCCTGCTGTCGGTGCTGCGCGACGGCGGCTACCGCAACACCGAGATCATGCGCTGGTTGTTCACCGCCGATCCGACGCTGACGCTGACCTTCGACGGCACCCGGGAGGTGCGCGAGAACGCGCGCCCGGTCGACGCGCTGCACGCCCATCAGGCGCGCGAGATGATCCGGCGCGCCCAAGCCATGGCCTACTGAGGCTGGCCTACTGAGGCGATGGCGTACTGACCGCGGCCCGGTCGGTCCGGCGCAGCGAATACCACGCGCCCACCGCGCACGCCGTGGCCAGCAGCACGTGCAGCCACGAGTACATCCCGTGGGAGCCGTCCGGTTTGAAGATCACCATGATCCAGGTGGAGAACCCGGCAATGCCCGCGATCCAGGCGCGCGACTGGGTCAGCGGCGCCATCACGGCCAACGGCCAGGTGTAGTACCAGGGCAGCGCGGCGGGGACGAACAACACCACCACGCCCATCGCCCAGGCGGTCCCGGCCAGCGCCTCGCGGTCGGTGCGCCGGAAGCGCCACCACAGCAGGGGCAGGGAGATCGCGATGATCAGGATGCCCGCGATGCGGGTGACCTCCAGCACCGCATAGAAATTCACGGTGAAGAACAGGCCGCCGATGGCGTTGCTCAGGTTGGCGATCGCGGTCGGGATGGTCAGCCAGTTGATGATCTTCACCGAGCCGGCCAGCGCGGTCAGCCAGCCCAGGCCGACGCCGGCCAGCCCGGACAGCACGGCGAACACCGCGACGAAGATCCCCACCGATCCCGCCGAGGCGGCCAGGAAGGCGACCACTGGATGCCTTGGTGGGCGGTCGGTCTCGTCGGTGGCGGCGCCGCGATCCTGCAGCTGCCGCATCCAGACCCAGACCAGGAACGGCAGCGCCAGCCCGGCCGTGGCCTTCACCGCGACCGCGGCCGTGGCCAGGCCGATGCCGACGACCGGATGTCGGTCCAGGGTCAGGGCGATGCCGGCCATCATCAGGCCGACCATCAGCATCTCGTTGTGCACGCCGCCCATCAGGTGGACGATCACCAGCGGGTTGAGCACGCAGATCCACAGCGCCACAGCGGCATTGGCGCTCAGGCGGCGGGCGATGCGAATGGTGGCCCAGATCAACAGCACCAGGCCGGGCAGCATGCACAGCCGCAGCACAAAGGTCCCGGCGATGACGTTGTCGCCCACCAGCATCGTGACGAACTTGGCGATCAGGATGAACGCCGGCCCATAGGGTGCGGTCGTCGTCGTCCAGATGGGGCTGACGTCGTCGAGCAGGATGTTCGGGTTCTCGACGGGACCCACCGCGTACGGGTCGAGGCCGTCGCGCAGCAGCGCGCCCTGCGCCAGGTAGGAGTAGGTGTCCCGGCTGAACAGCGGGACCGAGGCCAGCAGCGGGGCCAACCAGAAACCGGTGGTGGCGACCATGGTGTACACCGAGGTGCGCCGGGTGTCGTCGACCACCCGACGGCCCAGCCACAGCCAGGCCACCAGCATCAGCGCGACGCCGCCCCACAGCAGCACCGAGGACACCACCAGGCCGTGGCCGAAGCGCAGCCAGGACAGGCTCAGACCCTCGAGCACCGGGTCGTGCAGCCGGGTGCTGCCGGCGCCCAGGCCGCCGGCGCAGATCATCAGCGCGCCCAGGAAGCCCAGCAGCGCGGGCCGGGCCTCCTCGGCGGTGCTGAACTCTCGGAGTCGTGCCAGACCGGTCGTCATCGCCGTTGCTTCACGCCGTCCGGTTGGCGGCCAGCCGGGCGAGCTCGGTGAGCCCCACCTTGGCCGCGGGGTTGATCGCGGCGCCGTCGATGGCCGCCAGTGCGGTATCGGTCAGTTCCCCGATCCGGGACTCGACGGCCGACAGCGCGCCGACCGATTCGATGGCCGAACACAATTCGCGCACCCGCTCGTCGCTGAGGTTGGTCCCGATCGAGGAACGCAACAGTTCGGCGGCCGCCGGATCGGCGGCGTCGGCCCGCTCGATGGCCTCGGCGAGCAGCACGGTGCGCTTGCCGGAGCGCAGATCGTCGCCGGAGGGCTTGCCGGTGACGGCGGGATCGCCGAACACACCCAGCACGTCGTCGCGCAGCTGGAAGGCGATCCCCAGGTCGGTGCCGGCGTCGTGGAACACGGCCTGGATGTCGGGGCGGTCGGCGCCGGCGGCCGCGCCGAGCTGCAGCGGGCGGGTCACGGTGTAGCTCGCGGTCTTGTAGGTGTTGACCCGCATCGCCGAGGCGATGGTGTCCGCGCCGCTGGATTCGGCGACGATGTCGAGGTACTGGCCGCCGAGCACCTCGGTGCGGATCTGCGACCAGACGTGGCGGACCCGCAGGCGCGCGTCGTCGGACAGCGGGGCGGTGGCGACGATGTCGTCGGCCCAGACCAGCGACAGGTCACCGAGCAGGATCGCCGCGGACAGGCCGAACTGATCGGGCGACCCGGCCCAGCGGTGGCCGCGGTGCTTGTCGGCGAAGTGCATGTGCACGGTCGGCATGCCGCGCCGGGTGGCCGAGGAGTCGATGACGTCGTCGTGGATGAGCGCACAGCCGTGCAGCAGCTCCAGGGCGCCGAACAGCAACAACATGTCGGCGCGCAGCGGATCCTCGTCCGGCGGGGCGACTGCGCGCCAGCCCCAGTACGCGAAGGCCGGGCGTACCCGCTTTCCGCCCCGCAATACGAAGTCCTCGAGGGCGGCGATGAACTCGTCGTAGTCCTCGCCGATGTAGCCGGCACTGCTGCGGCGTTCACGCAGGTGAACGCGCAGTTCCTCGGTGACGGCGCCGACCAACTCGCGGGCGGACGGTGCCGCGGATTCGACGCTCAGCGCCGGGCCCCTTTCTTCCAGAGCTACCCCGACCGATCACAGTAGAGCGTAGGTGCTCGGAAGGCACGCCGAGCACGGTGCCCCGCCGCAGCTAGTCCTCGTCGGGGCCGGCCTCGGCGCCCACCCGCGGGGAGCGGTCCCGCGCCGAGTAGGCCAGCGCGGCGACCGCGCCCGCGGCGATCATGGCCGCGATGCCCAGCACCCAGGCCGCCCCGGTGAACGAGCGGGTGCTCGGATCGGTGTAGCGGGCCTGGGCGTTCATGGTGTTGACGATGCCGGGTTCCAGCTGCCACTCCACCACCTCGGTGGCGATCCGATCGCCGTTGGTGGAGGTGACCTCGCCGGGGAAGGACACCGTGAGCTCGACCTCGGCCTCGGCGTCCGACAGCGCGGTCAGGTCCACCCGGCCCTCGAGGATCACCAGGTTGCCGGCCCGGCGCAGCGACAGGTCGACGCCGGCGGCGTCGCGGTTCATGTTGGCCAGCTGCGGCAACTCGGCGAAGCTCAGGTTGGAGAACACCGCCTCGGAGCCGACGAAGCCGTCGGCCTCGTAGTCGGAGATGGCGACCTTGTGCGCGAACGGCAGGTCGTTGGCCAGCTGCGGGCCGGTGTCGTCGGCGTCGCGGGGGACGGCCGCGGCGATGATCCGCCCGGAGACCAGGTCGTCGGGGGATACCGTGATCGATGCGCGCACCCGCACGCAGCCGACGGCCATCGGGACCAGGAGCAGCAGCAGGACGGTGAGGGTGACGAGCCGCCGACGGCGCTGACGGCGGTGTTCGAGGGTGACGCGCGGCACCGAGCTATCGTGCCAGACTCGTCCGCCGGATACCGGCGTGGCGCGCAATTCGCCGAGCTACAGGGGCAGCGACCGGCCCAGGATGGCGAACGGCCGGGGGTCCCCGGCAAAGTGGTAGCCCCGGATGACGTCGGCGAAGCCGAGGCGGCGGTACAGCCGCCAGGCCCGGTTGTCCTCGCCGTTGATCTCGGGTGTCGACAGCAGCACGTTGGCCTCGGTGCGGTCGCTGAGCAGCCGCCGGGTGAGCGCCTCGCCCAGGCCGTGTCCCTGGGCGCGGGGGTGGATGTGCAGTTCGGTCAGCTCGAAGTAATCGTGCATCAGGCGGTCGATGGACTCCAGGGGCATGCCGGTGCGCCGCAGTCCCTGCAGCACTTGCTGTTGCCACCACTGGTCCGGGGCGCCGCGGTAGCCGTAGGCGATGCCGAGCAGGGGAGCCGCGGCCAGGTCGGCCTCGGTCACGTTGGCCCCGGTCAGGTTGGCCCCGGCCACGTTGGCCCCGGCCGCCGGTGCGTCGGTGTCCGGGTCGCTGGTCTGCACGGCGGCGACTGCCTTCCAGCCGTGCCTGCGCATGTGCTCGAGCCACATCGATTCCCGATGGTTCTCGGTGCCGCGCGGATAGCGCATGGCATCGACGTAGACGTGCAGCGCCTCGCGGAGGCGCCGCTGCATGTCGTTCGGCGACAGGTCGACGAGATACATGGCCAAGGCCGGCTGTCCTCCTCCGAAGCGTTGGTGATTCGGGGGCACAACGCGATCAAATCGCGCCGGATGACCCGCTGTTGTCCGTCGGTTGCCATTATGTCGGGGAAGGTGGTGGCCGCGGTGCCGGCGCCCAGGGCCTAGAATCGTCAGGGAACAAGGTGGTCCCCCGGGGATTCACCTCGTATCATCGATGTTGACGGTCCGCCACGCCGGGGGATTGTCAACGACCGATTAACCGACCACGTGACCCGCCGCGCCGGCAAGGAGGGACTAATGCCACTCTCCGAGCATGAGCAGCGCATGCTTGATCAGATCGAGAGCGCGCTCTACGCCGAGGACCCTAAGTTTGCGTCCAGCGTGCGTGGCGGCACTCTGCGAGCGCCCTCGGCGCGCCGCCGCATCCAGGGCCTCGCGTTGTTCGTGGTGGGGCTGGCGCTGCTGGTTTCCGGCGTCATGATCAAGGCCACCTGGATCGGTGACCTGCCGGCGCTCTCGGTACTCGGGTTCATCGTGATGTTCGGCGGCGTGGTGTTCGCCGTCTCCGGTCGCCGCGAAGGCGCCCCCGACCTGAAGTCCGTGGACGGCCCGGCCGGCGGTGCCCCGCGGGCCAAGAAGAACCGCACCTCCGGTGGGTCGTTCACCAGCCGGATGGAAGATCGCTTCCGGCGTCGCTTCGACCAGTGATGCTTCGGTAGTTCCCCCGCACCCCAGGGCCGGCCGCGAGGCCGGCCCGTTTTGTTGCCCGGAGCGTGGCGTGTCGCTTCGGCGCCCCACCGGGCCCCCACATTGCCCCACCCGGCACCCAGCGGCCCCGTTGTGCGCCCTGAGCTGGGATTTCCACTATTGCTGTCGCGTTTGCCAGGCCCGATCCGCCGCGGAAACTTCCACTTCGCCCTGCGCAAAGGGGACGGTTGTGGGGGAGCGCACCAATTTCATGGCGATGGATGGAGAAAAGTGGGGGATTGTGGGGTATGGTGGCGAAGTACGGAGTGAGGGGGAATCGGACACGGGAGGTCCGAGGGCTGGAGGTGACGAGTGTTTCTCGGCACCTACACGCCCAAGCTCGACGACAAGGGGCGGCTCACGCTGCCCGCCAAGTTTCGCGATGCACTGGCAGGAGGGTTGATGGTCACCAAGGGCCAAGATCACAGCCTCGCCGTGTATCCGCGGGCCGAGTTCGAGCAGCTGGCCCGCCGCGCGGCCAGCGCGTCGCGCAGCAATCCCGAGGCGCGGGCGTTCCTGCGTAACCTGGCCGCCGCCACCGACGAGCAGCATCCCGACGCTCAGGGGCGGATCACCCTGTCGGCCGACCACCGGCGCTACGCGGACCTGTCCAAGGAATGCGTGGTCATCGGCGCTGTCGATTACCTCGAAATCTGGGATTCCCAGGCCTGGCAGGACTACCAGCAAACCCACGAAGAGAACTTCTCCGCAGCCAGCGATGAAGCACTCCGCGACATTATTTGACGAGCCTGTACCGGCTGTGGCCCGTGCATCGTGGCCTCTGCCCGAACCGGCCCTGGCGTACTTCCCCAACGCCAGGTCCGTATCGGACAGGGACCTCGATGCAGGGGTGACGGCCATCGATCTGAGGGGCGGTGTCGACGTGGCCGAGCAGCAAGGCCCCTTCGGCCACGTTCCCGTGCTGCTCGACCGTTGCGTCGAACTGCTCACCCCGGCGCTGACCCACACCGCGCCCGACGGCACCGGCGCACTGGTGATCGACGCGACGCTGGGCGCCGGCGGCCATTCGGAGCGGCTGTTGTCGCAATTCGGCGGCCTGCGGGTGATCGGCCTGGACCGTGACCCGAGCGCGCTGGAGTTGGCGGGCGGACGGTTGGCGCGGTTCGGCGACCGGTTCACCGCGGTGCGCACCCGCTACGACGGCATCGCCGACGCGTTGGAGCAGTCTGGCCATCCCGCAACCGGTTCCGTCGACGGCGTGCTCTTCGACCTCGGTGTCTCCTCGATGCAACTGGACCGCACCGAACGCGGCTTCTCCTACTCCGCCGACGCGCCGCTGGACATGCGGATGGACCCGGATCTGCCGCTGACCGCCGCCGACATCCTCAACACCTACGACAAGGCCGCCCTGATGGAGATCCTGCGGGAATTCGGCGAGGAACGCCACGCCGGCCGGATCGCCACGGCCGTGCTGCGTCGCCGCGCCACCGCACCGTTGCAGACGACCGGCGAACTGGTCGAACTGCTCTACGACGCCATCCCCGCGCCGGCCCGGCGCACGGGCGGACACCCGGCCAAGCGGACCTTTCAGGCGCTGCGGGTGGCCGTCAACGCCGAATTGGAGTCGCTGCGCGCGGCACTGCCGGCGGCGCTGGCCGCGGTGCGGGTGGGCGGGCGCGTGGTGGTGATGGCCTATCAGTCGCTCGAGGACCGCATCGTCAAGAACGTCTTCGCCGCGGCGACGGCCAGTCGCACCCCGCCGGGCCTGCCGGTCGAACTTCCCGGCCACGAGCCGGAATTCAGTTTCCTTACCCGTGGCGCCGAGCGGGCCGACACCGAGGAGATCGAACGCAACCCGCGCAGTGCCGCGGTCCGCCTGCGGGCCGTGCAGCGTGCGGCGGAAAGGGGCCAGGAATGAAGACCAAGCGCACCACCCCGCCGCCGAAGGCGTCGGCCAAGGCCCGCAAGCCCGCGCGGCGGACCCAGAAGGGAACCGACCCCCGGGAGCTGCGGCGCGCCGAGAGTCAGCGGCGACGGGAGCAGCGCCGCCCGGCCGACCCGCAGGCCCGGTCGACCCGGACCCGGGACCGTGACCCGCGCGGGCTGCGGCAC
>JAEWRC010000058.1 GCA_023460175.1 Actinomycetes bacterium | reverse complement strand
GGACCCGCGGGTGTCGAGCAGCATGCTGCAGATCGCGCGGGACCTGAAACTGGCCGCCGGGCAGGACGCCGCGGTCCCGGAAGCCGACCCGACCCCCGGCGAGGGCGCGACCGCCGCGGCCGGCCCGGCGGCGGCGCCGACGGGCGTGCTCTCCGAACGCGAACGCGAGGTCGCCGAATTGTTGCTCCTGGGGATGCCCTACCGCGATATCGGCGCGCAGTTGTTCATTTCGGCGAAGACCGTCGAGCATCACGTCGCCCGTATTCGACGCCGATTGGGAGCGGAATCCCGGTCGGAAATGCTGTCGATGTTGCGCGCGATGCTGGTGCCGCAGGGCTGATTTCACGATGCTCGCGGGCTGAGACGTATAACACATTCGCGCCAAAGTTAGGTAAGCCTCGGTAGCGGCGCGAATCACCGAAGTGTCACTATGAGCAGGACGTGGTCAAGTTACCGACCGGTAACATAGCCTATGTTACCTGCGGGTAACTTCAGAATGGAGGCGCACGGTGCACACTCTCGAGTGGGTCAGGCTGGCGTTGGGGCTGGTCGCTACTGCGATCGTCTTGGTATTCGCCGCCAAGCGTGTGCTGTGGCTGACCGAACTGATCCGCTCGGGCCAGCCGACCGTCCACGAGCGCGGCCGCAAGGACAAGCTCAGTGCGCGCCTGCTCAACCAGGCCAAGGAAGTCTTTGCCCAGACCAAGCTGCTGAAGTGGTCGATCCCCGGCATCGCGCACTTCTTCACCATGTGGGGCTTCTTCATCCTGGCCACGGTCTATCTAGAGGCCTACGGCGTGCTGTTCGACCCCACGTTCCACATCCCGTTCGTCGGCCGCTGGGCGGCGCTGGGCTTCCTGCAGGACTTCTTCGCCGCCGCGGTGCTGGCCGGCATCATCGTCTTCGCGATCATCCGGATCCGCAAGGACCCCGAGGAGCACGGCCGGGACTCCCGCTTCTACGGCTCGCACAACGGGGGCGCCTGGACCATCCTGGTGATGATCTTCCTGGTCATCCTGACCTTCGCGGTGTTCCGCGGCGCGGCCGTCAACGTGCTCAAGGAAGACTTCCCGTACCAGTCCGGCGCGTTCTTCTCCGACGCCATGGCCTGGCTGCTGGCCCCGCTGGGCGACACCGCCAACATGTGGCTGGAGACCATCGCCCTGCTCGCCCACATCGGCGTCATGCTGGCGTTCCTGCTGATCGTGCTGCACTCCAAGCACCTGCACATCGGCCTGGCGCCCATCAACGTGACGTTCAAGCGGATGCCGGACGGGCTGGGCCCGCTGCTGCCGATGGAGCACAACGGCGCGCTGATCGACTTCGAGGATCCCGCCGAGGACGCCGTGCTGGGCAAGGGCAAGATCGAGGACTTCACCTGGAAGGGCAACCTCGACATGACCACCTGCACCGAGTGCGGGCGTTGTCAGTCGCAGTGCCCGGCCTGGAACACCGGCAAGCCGTTGTCGCCCAAGCTCCTGATCATGGACCTGCGCGACCACCTGTTCGCCAAGGCGCCCTACATCATCGGCGGCACGCCGATGCCCGACCAAGATTCGGTGGACCTCGCCACACTGGACAAGTCCGTGCAGGGTCACGGCGTCCCGGAGTCCGGGTTTGAGCGGATCACCACTTCCGGGCCGGAACAGGCCCTGCGTCCGCTGGTCGGCACCGCCGAGCAGGGCGGCGTCATCGACCCCGACGTGCTGTGGTCCTGCACGACCTGCGGTGCCTGCGTCGAGCAGTGCCCGGTGGACATCGAGCACATCGACCACATCGTCGACATGCGCCGCTACCAGGTGCTGATGGAGTCGGAGTTCCCGTCCGAGCTCGCCGTGCTGTTCAAGAACCTGGAGAACAAGGGCAACCCCTGGGGCCAGAACTCCAAGGACCGGCTCAACTGGATCGACGAGGTCGAGTTCGACGTGCCGGTGTACGGCAAGGACGTCGATTCCTTCGACGGCTACGAGTACCTGTTCTGGGTCGGCTGCGCCGGCGCCTACGAGGACCGGGCCAAGAAGACCACCAAGGCGGTCGCCGAACTGCTGGCCGTGGCCGGGGTCAAGTACCTGGTGCTCGGCGACGGGGAAACCTGCACCGGCGACTCCGCGCGCCGCGCCGGCAACGAGTTCCTGTTCCAGCAGCTGGCCGCGCAGAACATCGAGACCATCGACGGCCTGTTCGAGGGTGTCGAGACCGTCGACCGCAAGATCGTGGTCACCTGCCCGCACTGCTTCAACACGCTGGGCCGCGAGTACAGCCAAACCGGGGCCAACTACTCCGTGCTGCACCACACCCAGCTGCTGAACCGGCTGATCCGGGACAAGAAGCTGACGCCGGTCTCCCCCGTCTCGCAAGACATCACCTACCACGACCCGTGCTACCTGGGCCGCCACAACAAGGTCTACGAGGCCCCGCGCGAGCTGATCGGCGCCTCCGGTGCGTCGTTGACCGAAATGCCGCGGCACGCCGACCGCGGCCTGTGCTGCGGCGCCGGCGGCGCGCGGATGTGGATGGAAGAACACATCGGCAAGCGCGTCAACACCGAACGCACCGAAGAGGCCATGGACACCGGCGCCTCGAAGGTCGCCACCGGCTGCCCGTTCTGCCGCGTGATGATCACCGACGGCGTCGACGAGGTCTCGGCGGCCCGCGAGGTGGACAAGATCGAGGTGCTCGACGTCGCGCAGCTGCTGCTGTCGTCGCTGGACCTCTCGTCGGTCAAGCTGCCCGAGAAGGGTGCCGCCGCGGCCGAGGCCGCCGCCCGCGCCGAGG
>JAEWRC010000057.1 GCA_023460175.1 Actinomycetes bacterium | reverse complement strand
AACTGAGCTGGGCCGGCCACGGCACCGGCGACACGTGCGCGCCGGTGCGGGCGCTGCGGGCCGGCCAGCGCCGCCCCGGCGCCCGCCGCTCGAGCACCCCGGCGCACCGGCACCGGCGCGCCCCCCGGATGCGGAACTACCGCGTCAGCACCCATCTGGGCGCGCACGCGCGCGAGGCTGACCCGACCGTGGCCGGCCGCTGGTCGCTGCTGCCGGGCGTCGAGCTGGATTCGACGGTGCGGGCGCACTTCCAGGCCGACCAGCTGCTGGCCCGCCACGGTGTGCTCACCCGCGGCGCGGTGGCCGCCGAGAACACCCCGGGCGGGTTCGCCATGCTCTACAAGGTGCTCGCCGCGCTGGAGGAGGCCGGCCGCTGCCAGCGCGGCTATTTCGTGGAATCCCTGGGCGGGGCGCAGTTCGCGACGGCCACCACGGTGGACCGGCTGCGCGGTTTCGCCGACACCATCGACGACGAACGCCGGGCCGGTGCCGCGCAGGTGCTGGCCGCGACCGACCCCGCCAATCCCTACGGCGCCGCGCTGCCCTGGCCGGCCCGCGCCGCCGACACCGACAGCGCGCACCGGCCGGGCCGCAAGGCCGGCGCCCTGGTGGCCCTCGTCGACGGCGAGCCGGCGTGGTATCTCGAACGGGGCGGGCGTTCGCTGCTGAGCTTCACCGCCGATGCCGGGGTGCAGAACGCGGCGGCCGCCGCACTGGCGGATCTGGTGGCGCAGCGCCGGATCCCGGGTCTGGTGGTAGAGCGCATCGACGGCGTACCGGTGTTCACCGACCGCGACTCGGCCGCCTCCGCGGCGCTGCTGGCCGCCGGGTTCGCCCGCACCCCGCGCGGACTGCGGTTGCGCTGATGCCGGAGGGCGACACCGTCTACCGGACGGCCCACAAGCTGCGCGAGGCGTTGGTGGGTAAGACCCTGACCCGCTGCGATGTCCGGGTCCCCCGCTACGCCACGGTCGACCTGAGCGGTCAGGTGGTCGACGAGGTGCTCTGCCGCGGCAAGCATCTGTTCATCCGCGCCGGCACCGCCAGCATCCACTCACATTTGAAGATGGACGGCAGCTGGCAGACCGGGCGGATGCGCGTGCCGACCCACAAGATCCGGATCATCCTCGAGACCGCCGATTCCCGTGCCGTCGGCATCGATCTCGGCGTGCTGGAGATCCTGGAGCGCGCCCACGATCTCGACGTCGTCGCACACCTGGGCCCGGATCTGCTGGGGTCCGACTGGTCCGCGGAGATCGCCGCGGCCAACCTGATGGCCGACCCCGAGCGCCCGATCGCCGAGACGCTGCTGGATCAGCGGGTGCTGGCCGGGGTGGGCAACGTCTACGCCAACGAACTCTGCTTCGTGTTCGGGCTGCGGCCGCAGACCCCCGTCGGGACCGTCTCCGACCCGGTGCGGTTGCTGCAGCGAGCCCAGCAGATGTTGTGGACCAACCGATTACGGGTCCAACGCGTCACCACCGGGGACACCCGCCGGGGGCGCGACCTGTGGGTGTACGACCGCGCGGGCGAGCCGTGCCGGCGCTGCGGGACCGCGATCGAGACCGACCGCTCCGGGGACCGGGTCACCTACTGGTGCCCGGCGTGTCAGCGCTGAGTCAGACGGTGCACTCGGTGGCCGCGACCTGGGTGGCGATCACACAGGCCGAGGCGTTGGACAGCTTCCAGTCGCCGTCCTGCTGCACCCAGTAGATGTCGTGGGTGCGGGTTCCCATGACCGGCACCGTCACCGCCAGCTGGGCGTCCACCCGGTCGCCATTGACGGTCGGGTTCTGCACCCGCCAGTCGAACAGCGCCGAATAGCGGTTCATCTGGTTGGCGATGTTGTTGGCGGTCGGCACGGCGGCCTGACCGCCCTGCAGCTTGGCGGCGCGCTCGGCATCGGAGGCCCCGGTGTTGAGGACCACCTGCAGATCCGAGGTCAGCTGATCGGCGCTCGGCGCGCCCGGGTCGGCCGCGGCCAGCCCGGCTCCGCCGAAGGCACCCGCGCCCAAGATCGCCATCGCCGCAATTGCCGCACGCATCAAGTCCACACCTCTCGCCTGGTCAGGTCCGGGCTCACCCAAGCACCTCGGGGTCGACAGGGCAAGACCTACGTGCCGTCGCCGTCGGCCGGGGCGCCGCTCAGGGCAGCGCCAGGCGGACGATCTTGCGCACCACCGAGGCGAACTGCTTGGGCAGCGAGCCGGAGTTGTACGGGATCCCGTAGCGCCGGCAGATGTCGCGGACCTCGCCCGAGATCTCGGCGTAGCGGTGCGCGGGCAGGTCCGGGAACAGGTGGTGCTCGATCTGGAAGGACAGGTTGCCGCTGAGGATGTGGAACAGCTTGCCGCCGGTCAGGTTCGCCGAGCCGAGGATCTGCCGGAAGTACCACTGCCCGCGCGTCTCGGCCTTGGTCTCCTCGATGGAGAACTCCTGGGTGCCGGCCGGGAAATGCCCGCAGAAGATGATCATGAACGCCCAGACGTTGCGCATCAGGTTGGCCGTCAGGTTGCCCGCGAAGACGAACGGGGCGAACGGGCCCGCCAGCAACGGGAAGGCCACATAGTCCTTCAGCGTCTGCTTCTTGGTCTTGTGCCAGATCTCTTTGAGCACTTCGCGTTTGTCGCCGACGGTGATCTCCCCGGCGCGGATGCGCTCGGTCTCCATCTCATGCAGCGCCACGCCGTACTGGAACAGCACCATCAGCAGGAACGCGTAGACCGGGTTGCCCAGGAAGTAGGGACTCCACTTCTGGTCCTTGCTCATCCGCAGGATGCCGTAGCCGATGTCGCGGTCCATGTCGACGATGTTGGTGTAGGTGTGGTGCATGTAGTTGTGCGAGTGCCGCCAGTGCTCGGCCGGGCAGGCCGTGTCCCATTCGAAGACGCGGCCCTGCAGCGCCGGATCGCCCATCCAGTCGTACTGGCCGTGCATGACGTTGTGGCCGATCTCCATGTTGTCGATGATCTTGCTCACGCCGAGCATCGCCGTGGCGACGGGCCACAGCGGCGGCAGGTACAGCAGTGCGCGGCCGCCGATCTCGAGTCCGCGCTGGGTCTTGACCATGCGGCGGATGTAGGCGGCGTCGCGCTCACCGAGGTCGGCGATCACGCGTTCCTTGATGGCGTCGAGTTCGGCGCCGAAGGCCTCGACCTGCTCGGCGCTCATACGCACGGTCTTGCCGTCGACGGTCTTCTCGAGGGTGCGTTCGACGGGGGTGGGTTCGATGGGGGTGGTCAGGGCGATGGTCATGATTGAGCCTCCTTGCTCAGAGCGCGATGCAGTTACAACGCGATGTCGACGTCGCCGACGGGAACCGAGACGCAAATCCGCACGTCCTCGTCGTCGGCGGTGGACACCGCGCCGGTGGTCAGGTTCTTCACCGCGCCGCGGGTCTTGCGGCGGGTGCAGGTGTTGCAGATGCCCATCCGGCATCCGCTCTGCGGCTGCAGTCCGGCGTCCTCGGCCTGTTGCAGCAGTGGGCGGCCGTCGTCGTCGACGGAGACGGCGCTGTCGGTGAACGACACCCGCCCGCCGGAGGCCTCCGCGGGCACGGCGAAGACCGGCGGCACGAAGCTTTCCGAGCGGGCCGACGGGTGGTGGGCGCGCACCGCCTCGACCAGACCCGACGGTCCGCAGACGTACACCGCATCGGGGTCGGTCATGGCGGCGTCCAGGTGCCCGGCGTCGAGGCGGCCGACAAGGTCGCCGTCGCCCGAGCGGGTGTAGCCGAACAGCACCCGGACATCGCCCATCGCGGCCAGTTCGCGGGCGTAGCTGACGTCCTCGGGGCCGCGGGCGTAGTGCACGAACGCGATCTCGGTCGCGGCGCCCCGGGCGCGCAGCGTCCGCAGCATCGAGAGCACCGGCGTGATGCCGCTGCCGCCCGAGACCAGCAGCACCCGCCGCGCGGCGGGGTCCAGGGTGAAGTCGCCGGCCGGGGCGCCCAGGCCCACGACCAGGCCCGGACGGGCGTGGTCGTACAGGTACGACGACACCAGCCCGCCCTCGTGGCGGCCGATCGTCAGTTCAATCAGCCCGGCGTTCTCGCCGTTGGCCGGCGAGTAGCACCGGGTGTGGCGTCGGCCGTCGACCTCGACGGTGACGTTGAGGTGCTGGCCGGCCTGGAATCCGGCGAACATCCGTTCGCCCAACCGGTTCGGTTCCAGCGTCAGAGTGACACTGCGGGAGGTCTGCCGCCGCACCGCCAGCACGGTGGCCCTGGCCTCGCGATTCGTCCAGGCCGGGTCCACAAGCTCGGTGTAGCTGTCCACGCCGTGCGGCCCGGTCAGCACGCTCATCAGCGGCGATCGCAGCAGCTTGTCCCGCAGTCGGGGCTTACGTGTTTCGGTGAACATGTGTACACCGTGCGGCAGCAGGCGACCTCCCGTCAATGAAAAATTGCTCCATTGTGGTAAGTTTCACACTCAGTGAACAGTCGTACTCCCAAATCACATACATCGCGGTCCGGACGCTCCCGCGGGTCGCGATCCCGCGACGTCGTCTCCCGGATCGAGCGCAAGGAGGCCACCCGGCGCGCCATCGTCGACGCCGCGCTCAAACTGCTCGCCGAGGACAGCTTCAGCGCGCTGAGCCTGCGCGAGGTCGCCCGGGAGGCCGGCATCGCTCCGACGGCGTTCTACCGGCACTTCGACTCCATGGAGGCCCTGGGCCTGGTCCTCATCGACGAGTCCTTCCGCACCCTGCGCGACATGCTGCGCGGGGCGCGCGCCGGCAAACTGGACCCGACCCGCACCATCGACTCGTCGGTGGACATCGTGATCAGCGGCATCACCGAACGCCCCGAGCACTGGCGATTCATCACCCGCGAGCGCTCCAGCGGCGTCGCGGTGCTGCGCTACGCGATCCGCACCGAGATCCGGTTGATCACCTCGGAGCTGGCCATCGACCTGGCCCGCTTCCCCGGCTTGTCGGAGTGGAGCAGCGAGGACCTCAACATCCTGGCGATGCTGTTCGTCAACGCGATGATCTCCATCGCCGAGGCCCTGGAGGACACCTCCGATCCCGCGGCCATCGAGGAGATCCGGCGCACCGCCATCCGGCAGTTGCGGATGATCACCGTGGGCGTGATCGGGTGGCGCGCAGCCGACGAGTGATCACGGCCGTCGCTCGGTGACGAACCGGCGGAGCTGGCCGGTGAGCGGATCCTCGAACTCCAAGGCCTGCGCCACCAGCCGCAGCGGCGTCGAAAAATCCCCGGGCGCAACGTCTTCGACCGTGGGGTACAACGGATCACCGGCGATCGGCACCCCGAGCGAGGCCATGTGCACCCGCAGCTGATGCGTCCGCCCGGTGCGCGGGCTCAGCCGGTAGGTGTCGGTGCCGACGGCCTCGACGAGGGTTTCGGCGTTCGGTTCGCCGGGCTCGACGACGGCCTGCAATTCCCCGCGCCGCTTGACGATCCGGTCGCGGATCACCGTCGGCAGCGCCAGCCGCGGAACCCCGTGCGCCACCGCGAGATAACGCTTGCGCACCGCGCCGCGGGCGAACATCGTCTGGTACGCGCCGCGGATCTCGGGGCGCGCGGTGAACAGCAGCACGCCGGCGGTCAGCCGGTCCAGGCGGTGCGCCGGGCTGAGTTCGTCGAGGCCCAGTTCCCGACGCAACCGCACCAGCGCGGTCTGCGCGACGTGCGCCCCGCGCGGCATGGTTGCCAGGAAGTGCGGCTTGTCCACCACCACGAGGTCGTCGTCGCGGTGCAGGATCGGGATGTCGAAGGGGACCTCGATCTCCTCGGGCAGATCCCGATAGAAGAAGACCTGCGCCCCCGCCGACGCCGTGGTGGTCGCGTCGACCACCGTGCCGTCGGGCAGAACCACTTCGCCGGCAAGCACTTTGGCGCCGATGCCGAACCGGGATTGCAGCTCGTCGTGCACGTTGCCGCCCCACAACCGCAGCCGGGCCGGGCCCAGACCGTCCCGCACGGGCAGCGGTGCGGGGTGGCGCCGACGGCTAATTGAGCGGCACCGGTTCGAGGATCTCGGCGCGCGCCTCCGGGGCGGAGGCCCGCAGCGCGTCGGCCGACTCGTCGTCGGGTTGCGCCTGCGATTGCACCTCGGCCTCGACCCGCGCGATGTAGGTCGCCACCTCGCGTTCGATGTCGGCCTCGGTCCAGCCCAGATACGGGGCCACCACCTCGGCGACCTCGCGCGCGCAGTCCACGCCGCGGTGCGGATATTCGATGGAGATCCGCATCCGCCGCGCCAGGATGTCCTCGAGGTGCAGCGCCCCCTCGGCGGCGGCAGCATAGGCCGCCTCGACCTTGAGGTACACCGGCGCCTCCGCGAGGGGCTCAAGGAGTTCCCGGTCCTCGGCCGCGAGTGCGAGCACCTCGTCGATCAGGGCGCCGTAGCGGTCCAGCAGGTGGCGAATCCGGTACGGGTGCAGACCGTTTCGCTGCCCGACGTGTTCGGTCTGGTTGATCAGCGCGAAGTAGCCGTCGGCGCCGACCAGCGGCACCTTCGCGGTGATCGAGGGCGCCACCCGGGTCGGGACGAACTCGGCCGCCGCGTCGATCGCGTCGGCGGCCATCACCCGGTAGGTGGTGTACTTGCCGCCGGCGATCGCCACCAGCCCGGGCGCCGGCACCGCCACAGCGTGTTCGCGGGACAGCTTGGAGGTCTCGTCGCTCTCGCCGGCCAGCAGCGGCCGCAGCCCCGCGTAGACGCCGTCGATGTCGTCGTGGCTCAGCGGCGTCGCCAGCACGCTGTTGACGTGGTCCAGGATGTAGTCGATGTCGGCCTTGGTGGCCGCCGGGTGCGCGAGATCCAGATTCCAATCCGTGTCGGTGGTGCCGATGATCCAGTGCGTCCCCCACGGGATCACGAACAGCACCGATTTCTCGGTGCGCAGGATGATGGCGACCTCGCTGACGATGCGATCCCGCGGGACCACGATGTGCACGCCCTTGGAGGCGCGCACCCGAAAGCGACCGCGCTGCTTGGACAACGCCTGGATCTCGTCGGTCCACACCCCGGTGGCGTTGACCACGACGTGGCCGTGCACCTCGGTGACCGAGCCGTCCTCGGAGTCGCGGATGCGCACCCCGATGACGCGATCGCCCTCCCGCAGCAGCGCCACCACCTGCGTCGAGGTCCGCACCACCGCCCCGTAGTGGGCCGCGGTGCGGGCCACCGTCATGGTGTGGCGGGCGTCGTCGACCACGGTGTCGTAGTAGCGGATACCGCCGATCAACGAGCTGCGCTTGAGGCCGGGCGCCAGCCGCAGCGCGCCCGACTTCGTCAAATGCTTCTGGGCGGGAACGGATTTCGCGCCGCCGAGCTGGTCGTAGAGGAAGATGCCCGCCGCGACATACGGCCGCTCCCACCAGCGGCTGGTGAGCGGGAACAGGAACGGCAGCGGCTTGACCAGATGCGGGGCCAGCGTCGTCAGCGACAGCTCGCGCTCGTAGAGCGCCTCGCGCACCAGACCGAACTCGAGTTGTTCGAGGTAACGCAGCCCGCCGTGGAACATCTTCGAGGACCGGCTCGAGGTTCCCGAGGCGAAGTCGCGCGCCTCCACCAGCGCGACCCGCAGGCCGCGGGTGGCCGCGTCCAGCGCGGCCCCGGCGCCCACGACGCCGCCGCCGATGACGACGACGTCGAATTGCTCGGCGCCCAGACGTTCCCACGCCTTGGCGCGCTGGGCGGGGTTGATCGCGGCGTCCGTCTCCGGCCCGGCTGCGTCGTTCACGCGTGCTCCTAGCTGCTGGGGGCTACTCGGGGCAGTACCGCAACTCAGGTTACGTGCTGTCCGCGCCGAGTGTGGCCCGTGAGCGTGCGCAGAACCGGGGTGGACGACGGCGTGTCGGCCGGGGACTCGCACATTCGCGGCAAGGGGAAGCGGCCTCAGTCGAGGTCATCTCAGTCGAGGTCGTCGTGGGCCATCAGGCGCCGGGCGGCCTCCACGATCGAGCCCGACAGCGACGGGTAGACCGACAGCGTCTGCGCCAGGTCCGTCACCGAGATGCGGTTCTGCACCGCCAACGCGATGGGCAGGATCAGCTCCGAGGCGATCGGCGCCACCACCACCCCGCCGATCACCACCCCGGTGGCCGGGCGGCAGAAGATCTTGACGAAGCCGTGCCGCAGCAGCGACATCTTCGCCCTGGCGTTGGTGCTCAGCGGGAGCATCAGCGTGCGGGCCGGCACGCTGCCGTTGTCGATGGCGCTCTGCGGGATGCCCACCGCCCCGATCTCCGGGCTGGTGAACGTCGCGGCCGCGACGGTGCGCAGCCGGATCGGCGACACCCCCTCGCCCAGCGCGTGGTACATCGCGATCCGGCCCTGCATGGCCGCCACCGACGCCAGCGGCAGCAGGCCGGTGCAGTCGCCGGCCGCGTAGATGCCCGCCGCCGGGGTGCGGGAGACCCGGTCGACCGGGATGTAACCGCCGGGGGCCAACTCGACGCCGACGCGCTCGAGCCCCAGCCCGCTGGTGTTGGGGACCGACCCGACCGTCATCAGGGCGTGGCTGCCCTCGACCCGTCGACCGTCCTGCAGGTTGACCCGCACGCCGGTCGCGGTGCGTTCCACCGATTCGGCGCGGGCGTTCTTGACCAGCGTGACGCCGCGTTCGGCGAACACCTCCTCGAGCACCGCGGCGGCGTCGCTGTCCTCGTGCGGCAGGATCTGGTCGCGGCTGGCGACCACGGTGACCGTGACCCCCAGTTCGGTGTAGGCGTGACAGAACTCGGCGCCGGTCACCCCGGAGCCCACGATGATCAGGTGCTCGGGCAGCTCGTCGAGGCCGTAGAGCTGCCGCCAGGTCAGGATCCGCTCCCCGTCGGGTTCGGCGTTGGGCAGCACCCGCGGACGCGCCCCCGTCGCGATGAGCACGACGTCGGCCTCGAGCACCGTGGTCCGGCCGCCGGGGTTGGTGACCTTGACCCGGTGGTGCGCCATCCCACTGACGTCGTCGACCAGTTCGGCGCGTCCGCTGAGGACCTTCACGCCGCTGTTGAGCAGCTGGGCGCCGATGTCGGCGGACTGCGAGGCCGCCAGGGTCAGGGCGCGGTTGTTGATCTGGCTGACGGTGATCTTCGCGGCGTCGATGCCGATGTCGAAGCCCAGGCCCTCGGCGCGGCGCAGTTCGGTGCGCACCCCGGTGGAGGCGATGAACGCCTTGGACGGGACGCAGTCCACCAGCACGGCCGCCCCGCCGATCCCGTCCGAGTCGACGACGGTGATCTGATTGGTCTCCTTGCCGTAGCCGGCGGCCACCAGCGCCGCCTCGTAGCCGGCCGGTCCACCGCCGATGATCACGATCCGTCTCACGTCGTTCAACCTAGGCCAACCCCGGCCGTGACGTCGCCCGGGCGGCCGATGTCGGCCCACCGGGTCGCGCTCCGTCTAAGATCTCCCCCGTGCCGCTCTACGCTGCCTACGGGTCCAACATGCATCCAGAGCAGATGCTGGAACGGGCGCCCCACTCCCCGATGGCCGGCACCGGCTGGCTGTACGGCTGGCGGTTGACCTTCGGCGGCGCGGACATCGGCTGGGAGGGCGCCCTGGCGACCGTGGTCGAGGACCCGGCCTCCAAGGTCTTCGTCGTGCTCTACGACATGACCAGGGAGGACGAGGAGAACCTGGACCGCTGGGAGGGCTCCGAACTGGGCGTGCACAAGAAGATCCGCTGCCGGGTGCACCGCGAGACCTCGGACACCACGACGGACCCAGTGCTGGCCTGGCTCTATGTGGTCGACGCGTGGGAGGGCGGCATCCCCTCGGCGCGCTATCTGGGCGTGATGGCCGAGGCCGCCGAGATCGCCGGGGCCCCGACGGAGTACGTGCACGATCTGCGGACCCGCCCGGCCAGCAACATCGGCCCAGGAACCTGATCCGAGTCAGACGTCACGCAGACAAAGTGCGAGTGAGCACGTGCGTGACGGCTGACTCGGCCCGCGCCGGCTCGAACCGCGCCCGCTAGAACGCGGCGCTGTGGTCGACGAGGTTGGCCATCACGCGCACCCCGACCGCCAGCGCCCGCTCGTCGAGGTCGAAGTTCGGCTGGTGCAGATCCAGCTGCGGACCCTCCCCGCTCCAGACCCCGAGCCGCGCCATGGCCCCGGGGATCTCCTCCAGGTACCAGGAGAAGTCCTCCCCGCCGCCGGATTGCCGGGTATCGGCCAACGTGTCCGGGCCCAGCGCCTCGATGGAGTGGGTCAGGATTCGCGTCGAGACCTCCTCGTTGACCACCGGCGGCACGCCCCGGCGGTACTGCAACGTGTGCTCGATGCCCAGCGGCGCCAGCAGCCCCGAAACCGTCTCGGCGACAAGGCCTTCCAGCTCCAGCCAGGTCTCCCGGCTGGCGGTGCGCACGGTCCCGGCCAGCGTGCCGGTCTGCGGGATGGCGTTCGCGGCGACGCCGGACTTGACCGCGCCCCAGACCATCACGGTGCTGTGCCGGGGGTCGACGCGGCGCGACAGCACCCCGGGCAGGCCGGTGATCAGCGTGCCGAGCCCGTAGACCAGGTCACCGGTCAGGTGCGGCCGCGAGGTGTGCCCGCCGGGTGAGTGCAGGGTGATCTCGATCGAGTCGGCCGCCGAGGTGATGGGCCCGGGTGTGGTCGCCACCCGCCCGACGGCCAGGCGCGGATCGCAGTGCAGCGCGAAGATCCGGGACACCCCGGTCAACGCGCCGGCCGCGATCGCGTCGATGGCGCCGCCCGGCATCAGTTCCTCGGCGGCCTGGAAGAGCAGCCGCACCCCGACGGGCAGCTCCGGCGCGGCGGCCAGCGCCAGCCCGGTGCCCAGCAGGATCGCGGTGTGCCCGTCGTGCCCGCAGGCGTGGGCGACGTTCGGGACCACCGAGGAGTAGGCGGCGCCGGTGCGTTCGGCCATCGGCAGCGCGTCCATGTCGGCGCGCAACGCGATCCGGGGCCGATGCTCCGGGCCGATGTCGCAGGTCAGCCCGGTGCCGCCGGGCAGCACCTTGGGGTTGAGGCCGGCGTTGGCCAACCGCTCGGCGACGTACTGGGTGGTCTCGAACTCCTGGCGGCCCAGCTCGGGGTGCCGGTGCAGGTGCCGGCGCCATTCGACCAGGTCGTCGACGTTGGTCGCCAGCCAGGATTCGGCGACGTCGGCGACGGTGGGACTGTTCATGCCGCCCGCCTCTCCAGCAGCTCGAGCACCCGCATCCGCTGTTCCGGCGACTCGGCGAGCCGGACCACGGTGCGGGCCAGCAGCACCGCCCCGTCGATGACGGCCCGGTCGCCGCTGGGGCTCGCGGCCGCCGCGGCGAACGCGGGCTGGTGCACGGACGCGCCGCCGGCCTCGACGCCCACGATCGGGTGGATGCCGGGCAGCAGTTGGGTGACGTTGCCCATGTCGGTGCTGCCCAACGGGAACGCGGCCTCGACGTCGGCGGGCACCGGGTTGCGGCCCGCGCGCTGCATCTCGGCGCGGAACGTCTCGGCCAGCCAGCGGTCGGGCCGCAGTTCGCGATAGACCGGGGAGACCGGTTGCACGTCGTAGTCGCAGCCGGTGCCGACCGCACCGGCCAGGAAGCACCCGGCGGCCTTGTCCTCGAGGTCGCCCAGCGAGTCGGTGTCGTTGGCGCGCAACGTGTATCGCAGCTCGGCGTGGGCCGGCACGACGTTGGGCGCCTGTCCCCCGTCGGTCACGATGCCGTGCAGCATCTGACCGGGCGCCAGGTGCTGGCGCAGCAGGCCCAGCGCGACCTGGGCGACGGTGACGGCGTCGGCGGCGTTGACCCCCAGAAACGGTGCGACGGCGGCGTGCGCCTCGCGGCCGGTGTAGGTCGCTGTCACCTCCGCCAGCGCCAGCGAGCGCGCCGCGGCGATGTCGAGCGGGCCGGGATGCATCATCACCGCCGCGGCGATGTCGTCGAACACACCCGCGTCGAGCAGCAGGGCCTTGCCGCCGCCGGACTCCTCGGCCGGGGTGCCGATCAGCACGACGGTCAGGCCCAACTCGTCGGCGACGTCGGCCAGCGCGAGCGCGGCGCCCACCGCGGCCGAGGCGATGATGTTGTGTCCGCAGGCGTGCCCGATCTCGGGCAGCGCGTCGTACTCGGCGCACACCCCGATGGTCAGCGGCCCGCTCCCGAACGACGCGCGGAACGCGGTGTCGAGTCCACCGACCGCGGGCTGGATCTCGAAGCCGCGCTCGGCCACCAGCGCCTGCGTCTTGGCGCAGCTGCGGTGCTCGTCGAAGGCCAACTCGGGTTCGGCATGGATGTCGTGCGACAACGCGATCAGTTGGTTGCGGTACCGCCCCACGGTGTCCTCGACGGCCTCGGCGCACGACGATGCGGAGACACTGGACATCGTTGAAGTATCGCACTGGCCCGTTATGGTCATCCCTCGTGACCGTCGATCCCCTCCCGTCGGTGCAGGACGCCGCCGCCGCGATTGCCCAACACACCGGTGTCGAGCGGCACGATGTCGCGGTGGTGCTGGGCTCCGGATGGGCCGCCGCGGCGCAGACGCTGGGCAAGCCGACCGCGACCCTGGCCATGTCCGAGCTGCCGGGTTTCACCCCGCCGAGCGCGGCCGGCCATCGCGGGCAGGTGCACTCCGTGCTGGTCGGCGACCGACGCGTACTGGTGATGCTGGGCCGCATCCACGCCTACGAGGGCCACGACCTGCAGCACGTGGTGCATCCGGTGCGCACCGCGTGTGCGGCCGGGGTCGAGACCGTCGTGCTGACCAACGCCGCCGGCGGGTTGCGCGCGGACTTCTCGGTGGGCCAGCCGGTGCTGATCAGCGACCACCTGAACCTGACGGCGCGCTCGCCGCTGATCGGGGCGCAGTTCGTGGACCTGGTGGACGCGTACTCGCCGCGGCTGCGCGCGCTGGCCAAGGACATCGACCCGACGCTGACCGAGGGCGTCTACGCCGGGCTGCCGGGCCCGCACTACGAGACGCCGGCCGAGATCCGGATGCTGCGCACGCTGGGGGCCGACCTGGTCGGCATGTCCACGGTGCACGAGACGATCGCGGCGCGCGCCGCCGGCGCGCAGGTGCTGGCGGTGTCGCTGGTGACCAACCTGGCCGCCGGGATGACCGGCGAGCCGCTGAGCCACGCCGAGGTGCTCGAGGCGGGCCGTCAGTCCGCCACCGCGATGGGCTCCCTGTTGGCCGCGGTCGTCGCCCGGCTCTGACGGCCGAACCGCCGCCCGGCCGCCACCAGGCCGCGCGCCAGCAGCGGCGCGGCGAACAGCATCACCAGGATGCGCAGCACCTGGGCCGCCACGATGAACGTGACGTCGGAACCGGTCTCGACCGCCGTCGCCAACACCGCGTAGACACCGCCCGGACTGGTGGCCAGGTAGCCCTCGAGCGGGGTCAGGCCGGTGATGTGGGACAGCAGCAGGCCCAGGCCCGCGGGGGCCACGCCCAGCGCCACGATGAGCGCGAGCGCCAGCGGCAGCGTGCGTCCGATGGCCCGCAGCGCGTCGCGGGTGAACGCCAACCCGGCCTGCCAACCGACCAGCGCGTAGGCCACCTGGACCAGCACCATGGGCACCGCCAACCCCAGCGACCAGCCGGCGACCTCGAGGCCCACCGTCACCGCCATCGGTCCCAGCAGGCCCGCCCCGGGGATCCGGGCCCAGCGGCCGAGCGTCGCGCCGACCACCGAGATGACGGCCACCATCGCCAGGCTCAGGTACCAGGGCGCGGTCGGGCCGGCGGTGGGCGGCGGCGCGGGTTGGGACCGGTCGGCGACGAAGATGACGGTCACGACGATCGGCATGGACGCGGTGATCAGGCCCACCCGCAGGTACTGCACGACCGCCACCACCCGGTCGTCGCCGCCGAGTTCCCGGGCGATGGCCACCAGCCCCGAGGCGCCGCCTGCGACCAGCGCCAGCGCCCCGGTCAGCGGGCTGACGTCGCGATGCAGGCCCAGCAGCATGCCGGCCAGCAGGCTGATCACCAGCGTGGCGAGCACGACGCCGACGACGATCGGCCAGTGCGAGCCGAGCGCGGCGACCGAGTCCGAGGCCACCATGGTGCCGATGTAGACCCCGAGGACGGCCTGGGCCGCCAGGCCCGCCCGCCGCGGCACCGCCGCCGGCGCGAACGACGACAGCGCCAGGACGATCCCGACCACCAGCGCGGCGAACAGCGCCGCCGACGGCACCCCGGCCAGGGTCAGGCCCACGCTGGCCGCGGCGGTGACGGCGGCGAGCACCAGCCAGCGCGCCACCGACCGTCCCTGTTCCCTGATCGTCACGATTACCAAGTATGCCCTTGTTTTCTTACCCGTCGAACGAGTTATATTCTGCGATATTCGAAGGTATAACTTTGTATATGACCGACGACACCGCCGATCGCTCGGCGACCGAACTGCGCGAATCGGTGATGGCGCTGGCCCGTCAGATGCGCCGGCACCGCCGGGCCGGTGGCCTGACCCTGTCGCAGATCGAGGTGCTGGGCGAGATCAGCCGTAGCACCGTGATTACCCCCGCCGCCCTCGGTGCACGCCTGCAGGTCCGCGCGCAGTCGCTGACCGACACCATCAACGACCTCGCGGCCTCCGGCCTGGTGTCGCGGCGGCCCGACCCGCTGGACCGTCGTCGTCAACTCATCGAACTCACCGACGCCGGCCGCCGGTTCCTCGAGGAGGACCGCGCCCAGCGCGACCGCTGGCTGCACACCATGATGGCCGAGCAGCTCTCCGAACTCGAGACGAACCTGCTGATGCTGGTCTCGCCGATCCTGCGCAAGCTCGCCGACGCCGAGCGGGCACAATCGGGCCCATGCTGAGGTTCGGTACCGCCGGGTTGCGCGGCCCGATGCGTGCGGGCCCGGACGGCATGAACATCGCGACGGTGAGCACCGCGACGTGGGCGGTGGCCAAGGTGCTCACCGAGCGCGGCCTGGGCGCAGCCACGGTGGTGGTCGGCCGGGACGCCCGCCACAACTCCGCGGAGTTCGCCCTGGCCACCGCGGAAGTGTTTGCCGCCGAGGGATTTTCGGTGATGTTGCTGCCGGATCCGCTGCCCACCCCGGTGGTCGCGTTCGCGGTCCGCGAGCTGGGTGCGGCGGCCGGGGTGCAGATCACGGCCTCGCACAATCCGGCGGGCGACAACGGCTACAAGGTGTATTTCGACGGCGGCATCCAGATCGTCTCCCCCACCGACGTCGAGATCGAGGCCGCCATCGGGGCCGCGCCGCCGGTCGCCGAGATCGCCCGGGTGCCGGTGCTGCCGGCCGGCACCGAGCTGGTCCGGCGCTACCTCGAGCGGGCCGCGACCGTGCGCCGCGGTCAGGGCTCGGTGCGGGTGGCGCTGACGCCGCTGCACGGGGTGGGCGGGGCGAGCGCGCTGGCCGCGCTGCGCCGGGCGGGGTTCGACGACGTGCACGTGGTCGCCGAGCAGTTCGATCCCGACCCCGACTTCCCGACCGTCGCGTTCCCCAATCCCGAGGAGCCCGGCGCGGCCGACGCGGTGTTGGGACTGGCGGCCGAGGTGGGCGCCGATCTGGCGATCGCGCTGGACCCCGACGCCGACCGCTGCGCGGTCGGGGTCCCGACACAGGACGGCTGGCGGATGCTCTCCGGCGACGAAACGGGTTGGTTGCTGGGCGATTACGTGCTGTCCGGGCTGGACGCCGAGACCGCCGGTCGCAGCGTGGTGGCCAGCACCGTGGTGTCCTCGCGGCTGCTGGCGGCCATCGCCGCGCAGTACGGCGCCACCCACGTCGAGACGCTCACCGGGTTCAAGTGGCTGGCCCGCGCGGATGCCGGGTTGCCCGGCAAGGAACTGGTCTACGCCTACGAGGAGGCGATCGGGCACTGCGTCGACCCGGTGGCGGTCCGGGACAAGGACGGCGTCAGCGCCGCGGTGCTCGCGTGCGATCTGGTGGCCACGCTCAAGGCCGCGGGCCGCACCCCCCTCGATGCGCTCGACGACCTCGCCGCCCGCCACGGCGTGCACCTGACCTCGGCGGTGTCGGTGCGCGTCGAGGACGCCGCCCCGGCGATGGCCGCCCTGCGCGCCGACCCGCCGGCCACGCTGGCGGGCGCGCCCACCGTCGTCGAGGACCTGCGGCGGCGCCCCGCTCCCCACGACACCGACGCGCTGATCATCTCGGCCACCTGTGCCGAGGCCGGGTTGCGCATGGTCGTGCGCCCGTCGGGCACCGAGCCCAAGCTCAAGTTCTATCTGGAGGTCAGTCAGGCCCGCGTCGGTGGGGACGCCGCGGCGCTGCTCGACGAATTGGTCGGCGCGGCGCGACAGCTCGGGGAACGGCTGACCGCCGGTTAGCGCGGACCGAACTGCCGGTCACCGGCGTCGCCCAGGCCGGGGACGATGTAGGCGACATCGTTGAGTCCCTCGTCGAGCGAGGCCGTGTACAACCGGACCTCCGGGGCCGCCGCCTCGACCGCGGCCACCCCCTGCGGGGCGGCCACCACGCACACCAGGGTGATGTCGGAGGCGCCGCGGGACCGCAGCAGCTGCAGCGTGTGCACCATGGACCCGCCGGTGGCCAGCATGGGGTCGAGCACCAGCACCGGCTGGGCGCTCAGGTCCGCGGGCAGCGACTCCAGGTACGGCGTCGGCTGCAGGGTCTCCTCGTCGCGGGCCATCCCGACGAAACCGACCCGGGCCTCGGGGATCAGCGCGTGGGCCTGATCGACCATCCCGAGCCCGGCCCGCAGCACGGGCACCAGCAGCGGCGGATTGGCCAGCCGGCACCCCGTGGTGGCCGCCACCGGGGTCTGCACGGCGGTCTCGGTGCACGCCGCGTCGCGGGTGGCCTCGTAGACGAGCATCAGCGTCAGGTCGCGCAGCGCGGCCCGGAACCCGGCGTTGCCGGTGCGTTCGTCGCGCAGGGTGGTCAGTCGGGCGGCGGCCAACGGGTGATCGACAACGCGAACCTGCATAGCGCAGAACCCTAATGCGCGTCGGGCGCGCGCCGCGGCAGGAACCGGGCCGAGGCCAGCCCCAATACGAGGATGATCAGCGGCGGCAGCACCCACAGCAGCGTGAGGAACAACGCGCCGCTGCGCGACCCGCTCAGCGACAGGCCGAGCGCCAGCACGAACAACACGCCGGCGGCCAACACGGCCAGGCCGGTGATCGCCGTCGCGAGCAGCCCGGCGAGCACCACCCCGTAGTGCCGGTACCCGCCGGCCCACAGCAGCGCCAGCGGCACGAGCGCGTACGCCACGCCGGCCCAGTTCAGCTGGCCGTAGCCGAACGCGTGCAGCGCCGGACGCAGCACCAGCACCGCCGCGACGGCGGCAGCGACCACGCCCAGCACGGCGATTCGACGCGAAGTCAGGGAGCCCATGGGTTCATTCTGACCGCACGTTCGGCGTCACGTTTGGCATAGGGCGCGACCACCGCCGAAGCGGCGTCGTTATTCTGTGCCGCATGGCTGCTGACCTTGTGCCGATCCGCCTCGGCGTGACCGCGGGCGACCTGTACACCCTCTGGGCGCCGCGCTGGCGCGACGGCGGAGACGAGTGGGAGGCATTCCTCGGCGAGGGTGAGGACCTCTACGGCTTCACCAGCGCGGCCGATCTGGTCGCGTTCGTCCGCAGCGGCGCGGACAACGATCTGTCCGACCACCCGGCGTGGGAGAAGCTCACCGAGGCCAACGCGCACCGCTTGGACCCGGCCGAGGATCGGCAGTTCGCGCTGATCTCGGTCGAGGAACTGCTCGCCGAGAAGCCCACCGAGGACAGCGTCAACTCGCTGGCCCGCACGCTGGCCGTGGTGTCCTCGCTCGGTTCGGTGTGCGAACTGCCCGCGGTGACCAAGTTTTTCAACGGCAACCCCACCCTGGCGTCGGTCAACGGCGGCATCGAAGAGTTCTCCGGCAAGGCCGGCCTCAAGCGGTGGAACAACATCGCCGCGATCGTCGGGCGCAACTGGGAAAAGGTGATCGCCGCGATCGACGAGATCGTGACCACCCCCGAGGTCGACGCCAAGCTTTCGGCCAAGGCCGCCGGCGAGCTCGCCGAGCCCGCGCCGCCGGAGGAGGACGAGCTCGAGGCCGGCGGTGCGTTGGAGGACACCGGCGAAACCGAGGCCGCCGAACCCGAGGCCCGCGCCGCCGCCGACACCGTGGTGCTCGGCGACGACGAGGACTTCTGGGCCAAGGTGGGCATCGACCCGATCCGGGTGATGACCAGCGGCGGCACGTTTTACACGCTGCGCTGCTACTTCAACGACCGGCCGATCTTCCTGGGCCGCAACGGCCGGGTCAGCGTGTTCGGCTCCGAGCGCGCGCTGGCCCGCTACCTGGCCGACGAGCACGACCACGACCTGTCGGACCTGAGCACCTACGACGACATCCGCACCGCGGCCACCGACGGCTCGCTGGACATCGACATCACCGAGGACAACGTCTACGTGCTGACCGAGTTGGTCGACGACCTCGCCGATGGCCCCGATGCCGTCGACCGCGATCAGCTGGAGCTGGTGGTGGAGTTCCTGCGCGACCTCGGCGACTACTCCGAGGAGGACACCGTCGACAAGGCGCTGGACGCCGACGCGCCGCTGGGCCGCTACGTCGACTACGTGCTCGACGGCACCGGCCGCAAGCCCACGTCCTACGCCGAGGCCGTCACGCAGTTCGAGAAGCTGGAACGCTTCGTCGAATCCCGCTTGCGCAGCGAGTGATTTCGGCGTGATCGTCCACGCTCAGCATGGGAAATCACGCCGAGATCACCCGACGAGGACGGCGTAGCGCGGCTTGATCACGTCGTCGATGATGGCGAGGCGCTCGGGGAACGGGATGAACGCCGACTTCATCGCGTTGATGGTGAACCGCTCCAGATCGCTCCAGCCGTAGCCGAACGCCTCGACCAGCCGCGCCATCTCCTGGCTCATCGAGGTGTCGCTGATCAGCCGGTTGTCGGTGTTGACGGTGACCCGGAACCGCAGCCGCGCCAGCTTGTCGAACGGATGCTCGGCGATCGAGGCCGCCGCGCCGGTCTGGACGTTGGACGTGGGGCACATCTCCAGCGGGATGCGCTTGTCGCGCAGGATCGAGGCCAGCCGGCCCAGCTTCGCCGTGCCGTCCTCGTCGACCGTGATGTCGTCGACGATGCGCACGCCGTGGCCCAGCCGGTCGGCGCCGCAGAAGGCGATGGCTTCGTGGATGGACGGCAGGCCGAACGCCTCGCCGGCGTGAATCGTGAAGCGCGCGTTGTTGCCTCGCATGTATTCGAAGGCGTCGAGGTGGCGCGTGGGCGGGTAGCCCGCCTCGGCCCCGGCGATGTCGAAGCCCACCACGCCGCGGTCGCGGAACCGGATGGCCAGCTCGGCGATCTCGCGGGAGCGCGCGGCGTGGCGCATGGCGGTGACCAGGCAGCGCACCGTGATGGCCCGCCCGGTGCCGGCCGCGGCGCGTTCGCCGTCGATGAACCCGGCCAGCACCGCGTCGACCACCTCGTCGAGGGACAGCCCGCCGTCGATGTGCAGCTCGGGGGCGAACCGGATCTCGGCGTAGACGACGTTGTCGGCCGCCAGATCCTCCACGCATTCGTAGGCGACCCGGTGCAGCGCCTCGGCGGTCTGCATCACGCCGACGGTGTGCGCGAACGGTTCGAGGTAGCGCTCCAGCGAGCCGCTGTGCGCGGCGGTGCGGAAGAACTCGGTCAGCGCCTCGATCTCGGTGGCGGGCAGGCCGTCATAGCCGAACTGATCGGCGAGCTCGAGCACGGTGACGGGGCGCAGTCCCCCGTCGAGGTGGTCATGCAGCAGGGCCTTGGGGGCGTGTCGGATCCGGTCCAGACTCAGCGGCGTACTCATGGACCCATCATCTCCCGGTGCGCGGCGCTAACCGAGCCGATCGATCACCAACGGCAGCTCCGGCGGCGCGGTGTCGCGCACCGACCAGGCGCCGTCGAGCTCGGCCAGCGCCGGCCGCAGCCGCTCTGGGGTGTCGGTATACAGCGTGAACACCGCCTCCCCGGCGGCCACCGGCTCGCCCGGCCGGCGGTGGATGCGCACCCCCGCGCCGGCCTGCACCGGCTCGCCC
>JAEWRC010000056.1 GCA_023460175.1 Actinomycetes bacterium | reverse complement strand
GGGGTCCCCCCCTGTGTTCGGGGGCCCCCCCCCCGGGCCGACAGCTACTTGGACTTGGCCTTCTTGGCGGCGTCCTTCTCGGTCTTGGAGCCCTCGTGGGCCAGCTGGCCGCCGGCGTTCTCGAGATGCGCGCGGACGAACCACTGGAACTTCTCGAGCTCGGTGGAGTGGCCGATCAGGACGTCCTGGGTGACCGGATCGGCCTCCTCGACATCCCTGATGGCCTTGCGCAGGTCCTCGATCACGCCGTTGTAGACCAGATCCAGGGCCGCCAGGTGCGCCGCCACGGTGTCACGCTTCACCGAGTAGTCGTCCCAGTCGCGGTCCCGGATGATGGCGCCCGGCGTGCCCTCCGGCGAAAAACCGAGGGTGGCAATGCGTTCGGCGACCTCGTCGGCGTACCCACGAACGAGCGTCACCTGCGGGTCGATCATCTCGTGCACACCGATGAAGTTCGGCCCCACCACATTCCAGTGCACATGCTTCAACGTCAGATGCAGGTCGTTGTAGACGCTGAGCTGACGCTGCAGCCGCTCGGCAATCTGTGCGGCCTCCTTCTCGGAAAGGCCGGGGACGGTGTAGCTGCTGGGCATCGTTCCTCCTCAAAATGTCGGTTGTCGGCATACCCCACTGACGCCGATGTCAACCACTCTAAAGTTCGCGGATGTTCTGCACAGGCAGACGGGCGCCCCGTCGCGGTTCGTACGCCAGGCCGCTGACCTGTAACAGGCGCACCACCCGATGCCGGTGCGGCCGCATCGGTTCCAGCAGTTCGACCATCCCGTCGTCGTCCACCGGATGGCCCAGCAACGTCCAGCCGATCATCTTGCAGATGTGATAATCGCCGACCGACAACGCATCTGCGTCGCCGAACGCCCGCTGCGCCACCTCGGCGGCCGTCCACACACCCACGCCCGGCAGGCTGGTCATCGCCGCGCGGGCGGTCGCGGCCGGCCTTGTCGCCAACCGCTCGAGCGAGTCCGCGCGCCGCGCGCACGCCACCACGGTGCGCGCCCGCCCGGGATCGACGTTGGCGCGGTGAAACTCCCAAGACGGGATGCGCGCCCAGACCTCGGGCGCGGGGAAGACCCGCATCCGGGTCGGAGCGGGACCCGGCGCGGCGGTGCCGTACTTGCCGACCAGGGTGCGCCAGGCCCGGAACGCGTCGACGCCGGGCACCCGCTGCTCGATCACCGCCGGGATCAGCGCCTCCAGCACCCGGTCGGTGCGGCCCAGCCGCAGGTGCGAGGCCTGCCGCGCGGCGCGGGCCACCGTCGGGTGCGTCGGGTGGAAGTCCGACCAGTCGTCGTCGGCGCCGAGGTAGGCGGGCAGCGCCGCGAGGAACTCCGCGGCCCCCTCGCCCCACGCCTGCGCGCGCACCGCCGCGGCGCCGGTGCGCTCCAGGCGGGTGGTCACCGGGCCCGTCGTCAACAGGCTGGTCCGCCAGATCGCGCCGTCGGCGCCCACCTGGTAGGTCGGGTCGGCCGGCCCGCGCCGGTGCGGGGCCAGCGTCGCTGCCGGGCGCACCGGTCCGGGGAACGTGACGATGCGCGTCAGACCGTCTGTGTCGATGTCGGCCACAGTAGCTACCGTTGACGACGCCGACGGCAACGGACAGGATGAGCGGCGTGACGACGCCGTTCGACGACCCGCAGGCCGAGCAGGCGTGGATGTTCCTGCAAACGCTCAGTGACGACGGCGACCTCGACGAGGGGTTCGCCCTGCTCAGCGACGACTTCACCTATTGGAGCAACGCCCTGGGCCGCACCCTGACCAAGGCCGAGCTTCGCGAGATCACCGCACGCGCCCGCAAGACCATGGTGTTGCACTTCGACCTGCTGCGCTGCATCAACGAGGGCGAGACCGTCGTCGTCGAGGCCCAGGCCGACGGCGCCAACAGCGCTGGGGAGCGGTACGACAGTCCCGTCGCGTTCATCTTCGACATGCGCGACGGCCTGATCACCTCGCTGCGGGAGTACTGCGACACCCGGGCGTTCGAGAAGGTGTTCGGCGCTATTCCGCGGTGATGCTGACCTCGGCCTTGTCCCGGTAGAAGGCGACGTGGTCGGCGATCGCCGCGACCGCCGGATACGGCTGCGCATAGAACCAGACCGCGTCCTCGACGACCTGCGCGCCGATCACGCTGTAATACCCCGCCTCGCCCTTGTACGGGCAGTAGGTGCTGGTGTCGGTGCGGCGCAGTCGCTCGCGGTTGACGTCGCGCAGCGGGATGTACTGCACCGCGGGATAGGTCGACTCCTGCAGCGTCAGCGCCGCGGTGGTGTCGGCGATGACGTCGCCGTTGACGCGCACCACCACGCGCCCGGCGGTGGGCGTGACGGTGATCGGGTGTTCGGCGGTGGGTTCATTGACGGGACGCTCGGGCATGTGAAGTGCAACACCTGCGCGCCCCGGTCATTCCCTAGACTTTCGCCATGACCCAGCAAGCAGCGCCCACGGCGTCGGCCGAGATCACCATCGGTGCGGACCCGGACACCGTCTACAGCCTGATCACCGACCTGGCCACGCTGACCGAACTGGCCTCGGAGACCATCGCGATGCAGTGGCACAAGGGCGACTCGGCCCGGCCCGGCGCGGTGTTCAAGGGCAGCAACCGCAACGGCAACCGGTCCTGGACCACCACCTGCACCATCACCGAGGCGCAACCGGGCAAGGCGTTTGCCTTCGACGTCCGCAGCCTGGTGATCCCGGTGGCGCACTGGCGCTACGAGATCACCCCGGCCGACGGCGGCTGCCGCGTCACCGAGAGCACCTGGGATCACCGGCCGGGCTGGTTCCGCAAGATCGCCGGGTATGCGACCGGCGTGCACGACCGGGTGGCGGCCAACAACGAGCACATCAAGGCCACGCTGGTTCGGCTCAAGGAGCGCGCCGAGCGCTGATCTCGCTCGCCCAGAGTCGGGTCGTTGTACCGGTTTCGCGGGCCGCCCCGCGAACAAGTTACCCCTCGGCGCGGGCCTTCCGGCGGGCCGAGCGCATATCCGCCCAGAACCGGGCGGCCGCGCGGATCGACTCCTCGACGGGGCGCGGCGTCCAGTCCAGTTCGCGGCGGGCCTTGGTGCAGTCGACCGGGGCCTCGGCGCGCATGAGCCGCACCGATTCCAACATCAGCTGCTGATCGGTGCCGGTCAGCCGGGCCCGTGCCGAGCCCAGCGCGCCCATCGCGTACAGCAGCGGCACCGGCACCGAGCGCCGCGGCGGGGCCACCCCGGCCTCCTCGGCCGCGATCCGGATCACCTCGCGGTTGGTGATCATCTTCTCGGAGATCAGGTAGCGCTGGCCCACCCGGCCCCGCTCGCCGGCCGCCACCATGGCCACCGCGGCGTCCTCGACGCCGACGGCCTCCAGCGCGATCTTGTCGAGCACGAACGGCAACTTCTCGAACACCGTGCCGGCCACCAGCGCACCCTGCGGGGTCATGCCGTGGTCGCGGGCGCCGTAGGTGGTGGACACGCACATCGCCACCGCGGGTACGCCGCGCTCGCGGGCGTAGCGCAGCACCAGGTCCTCGGCCTGCACCCGGGACCGGACGTAGGCGGTGAGCTTGCTCCGGTCGACCACGTCGTCCTCGGTGGCGACGCGGCCCTTCTTGCGGCCGACGGTCGAGTAGCTGCTGGTGAACACGAACTTCTTCAACGTGCCGGCGGCCGCGAGTTCGGCGGCCACCTCCAGCACGCCGCGCAGGCCGTCGACGTTGGTGCGGAACAGCGGCGACGGGTCGCGCAACCATGCCCGCGCGTCGACCACGCAGTAGTACACGACCTCGCAGCCCGTCATCGCCTCGCGGATCAGGTCGAGGTCGAAGATGTCGCCGACGAACCGGGTGAGCTCGAGGTCGTCGATGCCCGCGGTGTTGGCGCCGGCGCGCACCGTGACGCGCACGTCGGCCCCGTCGGCGACCAGTTGCCGGACGACGTGCGAACCCAGGAAGCCATTGCCGCCGATCACCAGCGTGGGCGCGGTCATGACGCGGCCCCCGCCGGCTGCCCGTGCTTGCGGTACCAAGCGGCGGCCTCCTCGTCGAGGGTGCCGAGTTCCTCGGCCTTGCGACACCACTTCAACGCGGCGTTGAGGAAGCGCAGCGGGTTGTAGACGTCCTCCTGCCGGCACCACTTGCCGTCGCCCGCGTAGGTGACGATCGAGATGTTCGTGGCGCTGATGATCGTGCCGTCACCCGGGTCGCGCATCGGGTTGTCGAGCTCGCAGATCACCCGGGCGGTCGGTTCGTCGATCACGGTCCAACGCGCCGGGAACGCGGTCATGTAGCTGCCCGGGAACACCGACATGGTGGCCCGGATCCAGGTGCGCACCTGATCCTTGCCGCGCATGGTGCCGGCGGCGTGCTCGACGTACTCGACGTCGTCGGTGTAGTGCTCGACCCAGGCGTCCCAGTCCTTGGTCTCGCCGGCCCGGGCCACCGTCTGTTCGAACGTCGCGAACGCCGCGACCAGCTCGTCGCGAGAGAATGTTGGGCGTGTCACACCCTGACTAGAACACGTTCTAATGCGGTTTGTCGAGCCTGGTCGTGAGCACCGCGCGGTCGCCCAGCGGGGCCTGCAGCGGCACCTCCAGGGTGCCGGCCACGGCGATCTTGATGCACGGCCGGTTGACCGCCTCCGGCAGGGTGCCGCCGAGCAGGTCGACGATCACCGCCTCGGGTGTCTCGCGCACCGAGGTGTGCACGCCGTAGCACTGCGGCGTGCCCGACATGAAGGACACGACGACGGCGTCGGCGCGCTGGGCCCGGGTCCAGGACTCGATGTGCAGCGGATGCAGGTCGATCAGCGACTCGCTGTCGGCGAACGGCTGCCCCGGGATTCCGGGCGCACCCTCCGGGACCGGGACGGTTTCCTCGGCGGCCGCCGTCGGGGCGGTGCACAGTGCGAGCAGCAGTGCGGCCAGGGCGGTGACGATGCGCATGGCTCCAACGTAGCGGGAACGCGCACAATGGAAGACGATCCACCCTTGACGACCTAGAGGAAGGACGCACGCATGGCGTCGCATCAGAAGGCGATCCTGGCCGGAGGCTGCTTCTGGGGTATGCAGGATCTGATCCGCAAGCAGCCCGGGGTGGTCGCCACCCGCGTCGGCTACACCGGCGGGCAGAACGACAATCCGACCTACCGCAACCACCCGGGCCACGCCGAGGCCATCGAGATCGACTTCGACCCGGCGCAGACCAGCTACCGCGACATCCTGGAGTTCTTCTTCCAGATCCACGACCCGAGCACCAAGGACCGCCAGGGCAACGATGTCGGCACCAGCTACCGCTCGGCGATCTTCTACCTCGACGACGAGCAGAAGCGGGTCGCCGAGGACACCATCGCCGACGTCGACGCGAGCGGGCTGTGGCCGGGCAAGGTGGTCACCGAGGTGACGCCGGCCGTCGACTTCTGGGAGGCCGAGCCCGAGCATCAGGACTACCTCGAGCGCATCCCGAACGGCTACACCTGCCACTACCCCCGGCCGGGCTGGAAGCTGCCCAAGCGCTCCACCGTCTAGCGCACCCACCGCGAGCGGGCGCGTCCCCGGCCGACACGCCGCGAAGTTCACGTGGTTTGCGCACGTTCGCGCCGAACTTTATTCAACCAAAAGATTGACAACACCCCGGCCAGCCGCGCACACTCGAATCGTATTCAACCAAACAGTTGAGGAAGCAATGGCCGATCGTTTGTCCAAGGTGTTCGCCGCATTGGCCGATCCCACCCGTCGTGACATGGTCGCCCGCCTCGCGGTCGGCGACGCCACGGTCAGCCAGCTCGCCGAACCGTACGACGTGAGCATCCAGGCGGTCTCCAAGCATCTGAAGGTGCTCGAGGACGCCGGCCTGGTGACCCGCGGCCGGGAGGCCCAGACCCGCCCGGTGCACCTGGAGGCCGAGGTGTTCGACCTGATGACCAAGTGGATCGAACGCTATCGCCGCCAGGCCGAGGAGCGCTACCGGCGCCTCGACGCGGTGCTCGCCGACATGCAGGACGGCCCCACCGAGAAAGGACAAGTGTCATGACCACCGAAGCCACCATCGAGGCCGCCACCGACCTGCCGGTCATCCGCATCACCCGCGACTTCCACGCCACCCCGGCACAACTGCTGCGGGCGCACACCGACCCCGAACTGTTCGTCCGCTGGGTCGGTCCCGAGGGCATCGTCAACCGCATCGTGGAATGGGACGCCCGCGACGGCGGGTGTTGGCGTTACATCACCAGCCATGACGGCCAGGAGTACGGCTTTCGCGGGTGCTTCCACACCGTGGGACCGGACCGGATAGTGCAGACCTTCACCTTCGAGGGCATGCCCGACGACGTCTCGCTGGAGACCCTGCGCTTCGAAGACCTCGGCGACGGCCGGACCCGGTTGCATGCGCAGTCGCTGGTCGACAGCTTCGAGGGCCGCGACGCCTGGTTGGCCTCCGGGATGGAAATCGGGGTCAACGACGGCTACGCCAAGCTGGACAAGCTGGCCGCCGACGGCGCGCTGTGACTCAGTTGCTGTGCGCGCGTAGCTGATACAGCCCGCGGGTGGTCGCCACCACCTGCCCGCTGGCGTCGGTGACGACGGCCTCCAGCGAGTAGTCGGCCTTACCCCGGCTTTCGGCCTCGGCCGCGACGCGGGCGAGATCTTCCTCGCCCAGGGTGGCCTCGGCGCGCAGATCGCCGGTCGCCATCCCGACGAACTTGATGTCGAGGTTCTTGACCAACGGGAAGTACTTGGTGGCATCGAAACTGTGCAGCGCGATGACACCGCCGAGGATCTCGGCCACGGTGAACTGCGCACCGGCGTAGATGACGCCGAAGTGGTTGCCGTTGCCCTCGAGGGGCACGGTGGCGGCGGCGAATCCGCGGCGCGCCTCGACGATCTTGACGCCCATCTTGTGGGCGGTCGGGATGGTCTCGGCCATCCGCTGGTTCATCATGTCGATGATCGCATCAGTCACGCCCACGATCGTCGCATGCCCGCTCAGCGGCGGCGCACCGAGATCCGGCCGCCCTTCTTCGGGGTGAACGCCACACCGCGGGAATGCCACTTCTCATCGGGTGCGGTGGTGGCCTGGATGACGAAGTGACGCAGCACGGTTCGCAGCACCACGTCCATCTCCATGTTGGCGAACGCGGCGCCGACGCAGCGCCGGGTGCCGCCGCCGAACGGGATCCAGGCGATCATGTTGGGCCGTTCGCCGACGAACCGCTCGGGGTCGAAGCGCTCGGGGTCGGGAAACTCCTCGGCGTTGACGTGGGCCTGGCCGAGCGCCACCGTCACCGAGTAGCCCCGCGGAATCCGCCACTGCCCCAACTCGATCGACGGCGCGTAGACGTGGCGACCGGAGAAGTCGATGACGGTGCGGTTGCGCTGCACCTCGAGGATGGTCGCCTGCCGGTACTGATTGTCGGCGGTGGCGGCCTCGGCCACCAGCTTCGCGAGCACCTCCGGATGACGGGAGATCCGCTCGAAGGCCCACGCCAGGGTCGACGCGGTGGTCTCGTGACCGGCGGCCAGCAGCGTCAGCAACTCGTCGGCGATCTCGCTGGTCGACATCGGCGTGCCGTCCTCGTAGGTGCTGCGCAGCAGCAGCGCCAGCACGTCGGTGCGCTCCTCGAAGCGCGGATCGGCCTTCGCCTGCTCGATGAGTGCGTGGACCGTGTCGTCGTACTGGCGTCGGTAGTTGGTCAGCCGGCCCCACGGGGTGAAGCGCCCGTAGTCCCGCGACGGGCTCGGCAGTACCGCTACGCGCGAACCCAGCGTCACCCACGGCGGGATGATGCGGCCCAGCGTGGTCAGTTCGCTGCCGCCGGCCCCGAAGATGGCGCGCAGGATGATGTTCAGGGTGATCCGCATCATCGGTTCGAGGGTCTCGAACTCGCGCTGCTCGGGCCAGGACGCGGTCTCGGCCAGCGTCTCCTCTTCGACGATCTTCTCGTAGTTCTTCATCGCCTTGCCGTGGAACGGCGGCGTCAGCAGCTTGCGGCGGCGACGGTGCTCGGCGCCGTCGAGCGCGAACACCGAACCGGGTCCGAACACGCGGCTGAGATTCGGCTGGATGTTGCCCAGGTCCTCGGGGCTGGCGGTGAACACCTGCTTGGCCAACGCGGGGTCGGTGACCACGATCATGTTGCCGAACAGCGGCACCCGCAGCCGGAACGCCTCGCCGTGGCGCGCGGTCATCGCAGTGACCACCTGCCGCCGGAAGAAGGCGTAGCCCAGCCCCTGCAGCAGTGTGGGCACGAATCGCGGGGCGGGCGGCAGGTTGATCTCGGCCGCAATGGGCTCGACGGTGGTCTCGGTCACGACGGCCTCCCAGCTCCGCGACGGTACGCCTGCGTACCGCTTCGATGTGGAGTACGGTACCGGTTAGTACCAGGTGCCGCAAGGGTGGTTAGGGGAAAATCGCGTCATGACCATCGGCACCGTCGCCCCGACCGAGGTGGGATCCCCCGGCGGCGACCCGTTCCGGCGTCGACTGTTCGACGGCCTGGTCGGTTCCATCAACGAGCGCGGCTACCGGGAGACGACGGTCGCCGACATCGTGCGGCACGCCAAGACCTCCAAGCGCACCTTCTACGCGCACTTCGCCAGCAAGGACGACTGCCTGCTGGAACTGCTGGACGACGACAACTCCCAGACGGTGGCCGGGATCCGCGCGGCGGTGGACCCCGACGCGGACTGGCGCGTCCAGATCGAGCAGGCCATCGACGCCTACATCACGGCCATCGAGGCCCACCCGGCGCTGACGCTGACCTGGATCCGGGAGTTCCCCGCGCTCGGGGACGCTGTCCGTCCGGTGCAGCGCCGCGGCATGGATCGCTTCATCGACCTGCTGATCGATATCACCGCGGGTCCCGGTTTCGCCCGGGCCGGGCTGGGGCCGGTGCGGCGGCAGACGGCGCTGATCCTGCTGGGCGGGCTGCGCGAACTGACCGCGCACACCATGGAAGACGGCGAGGAGATCCGCGGGATCACCGAGGCGGCCGTGCACGCCTGCGTCGGCCTGGTCACCGGGCGCTGAGCCGGGCGGGCAGCACGAACGCCCACGGCCGTGGGAACCCCAGCCCGACCAGTCCCGCGGCGCGGAGCTGCGCGACGGTGACGCGGCGGGTCTGCCCGGAAGACGGTTCGTAGCAATCGAATCCCTCGTCGCGCCACTGTGTCAGCAGCACCCAGTGCCGCGGTGCGACGTTGCCCACCAGCATCGGGACCGGCCAGCCGAGCAGCACCGCCTCGCGCACGTCGAGGAGCGGGCCCCGTCGCCGCGCCCACCGCCAGCGGTAGCGCACCGGGCTGTGGGTGCTCAACGCCGCGGCCATCGCCATCGGTGTGGTGCCCAGCGCCCGCGGCCAGCAGCGGTTGAGCCGACGGTGCAGCCGACCCTGTTCGGCCGCAAACCATTCCGGGGCGGCCAGGTGCGCGGCATAGGCGGCGTCCAGGCGCGCCGCGGCGACGATCGCCACGGTGGGACCGCAGGTGATGCCGTCGCGTTGCCGCAGGGGCTGCCAGTGAACCGGGGGCACCGCTCAATTCTGCGCGCCGCTGACGTGCGACCCGGCATTGCGGGGCAGTCGGAGCGTCTCGATCAGGGTCACTGCCATCACCGCGCCCAGCACCAGGTACGTCAGCGAGTACGACGTGAGCAGGCTGACCACCAGCGCGGCCAGCGCGACGCCGAGCCCGGCGGCCAACTCCTGCACCGAGGCGTTGAGCGTGTTGGCGTGGGTCAGATCGTCGCCGTGCACATCGGCGAAGGCCAGCGTGTTGTAGGCGGTGAAGCCGATCGACCGCAGCGCGCCACTGAGGTAGAGGATCACCGCGATCACCGCGACGGGCATGCCCGGCTCCAGCAGCGCCAGCAGCCCGAAGCACGCCACCGAGGCGAGTCCGTTGAACCACAGCACGTTCCGGATGCCGAACCGTCGCATCAGCGGCGTGGTGATGGGCTTGATGGTCAGGTTGCCCAAGAACAGCGCGGCGACCATCAACCCGGCGGCGAACGGGCTCCAGCCGAACTCCAGTTGGAACTGCAGTGGCAGCAGGAACGGCACGGCCGTGATCACCAGCCTGTACAGCGATCCCGCCGAGACGGTGATCCGCAGGGTGCGCACCCGCAGCACGCGCAACTGCACCAGCGGGGCCTGCGCGCGCAGCAGGTGCCAGAGCGCGCCGCCGAGCAACAACACGGCCAACCCCATGCCGATGCCCACCCGCAGCCAGTCGGTTCCGCTGATCCGGATGTGCTCCAGCGCGATCAGCCCGATGCCGAGGCCGAGGCCCAGGGCGAGGGTGCCGCGCCAATCCAGCGGTTGTTGCTGCGGTGCCGGGTCACCGCGAATCAGCTTGAGCGCCAACAGGAAGCCGATGATACCGATCGGCAGGTTGATCAGGAAGATCCACCGCCAGGACCCGACGGTGGCGATCGCACCGCCGAGCACCGGCGCCACCACCGGGGCGGTCAGGGCCGGCCAGGTCAGCAGCGCGATGGCCCGCACCAGGTCGGACTTGCTGGAGTGCCGCAGCACCGCGAGCCGACCGACCGGGACCATCATGGCCCCGCCGACGCCCTGCAGGATGCGCGTGGCGACCAGCATCGGCAGCGTGGTGCTGGCCGCACAGCCCACCGAGGCCAGCGTGAAGATCAGAATCGCGGCGAGGAAAACCCGTCGCGCGCCGAACCGATCGGCCAGCCAGCCGCTGACCGGGATGAGCACCGCGACCGTCACCAGGTACGCCGAGATCGCCACGTTGATGTCCACCGGGGGCACGCCCAGCGACTCCCCCATCACCGGGATCGCGGGCGTGATGATCGTCGCGTCCAGGATCTGCATGAAGAAGACGCCCGCGACCAGCAATGCCATGGCTCTGGGGAAGGGTCGGTCCTCGGGTACCGCTGTCATGTCAGGTGTTTCGACGCTTCCTGGTGACCCCGAATCAGCCCCCGAACAAGAGATAAAGACCGGCGAAAGTGTAGCCGACCATGACCAACATCAGCGCGAGCTGTCCGGTCAATTGATGACGGCGCGGCAGCAGCCGCAGGGCCGCGTCGTGCGCGGCGATCACCCCGGCCATGTGGCCGAGCACCACGCCGGCGACCTTCAGCGTCGCCAACACCGTCGGGTGCATGGAGAGCACGTAGTGAACCTCGGCGTCGCCGAGCCCCAACAGGTTCCAGCCGCGGCCCAGCGGGTCGGCCAGCGCGATGACGGTCTGTTGGCCGCGCTCCACCAGATAGGACAGATAGTGCGCGAAGACGTAGCCGAGGACGATCGGGATCAACGAATGCGCCAGCTGCCCCGGCAGCGCCCGGCGCCGCGCGCGGTCCAGGCCGCCGGTGGCGCGCGCCGCCAGCCAGAACGTCGTCGCCACCACGCCGATGAACACCAGCAGCCCCGCGGTGTTCACCGCGGTGGCCGCCCACACCCCGTCGGCGATCCGCTCGACGAACCCGCGCCACTGCGGCATCGCCGAAAAGCTGTCGAAGGCAGTCGATCCCAACAGCACGGCCGGCACCGCCACCGTCCCGGGCCGCACCGGCAGCGACGGCAGGTGGTCGAACGGGTTGCCCACCACCAGTTTTCCGGTCGGGTCACGGCGCAACGGCGCCACCCGCGAGGCCACCATGCTGTACACCTCGAACGGGTCGGCGCGGGCGAACCACCGGGGCCCGAACAGCGCCGCACCGGCGAACACCACGACGACATAGGTCAGCAGCCAGACCTTGATGGCGGTCAGCGAGCCCGGATCGGGGCTGGCCAGCTCGAGCCAGACGAACGCGAACAGGCCCAGCGCCGCGGGCCGATACCCCCAGCTGTCCGGGTAGGCGCGCAGGCCGGCGCCGCCGCCGAGGCGCCACAGCGTCCGCGCCGGGGACAGCACCCGCCAGACCGGACCCACCAGCGCCGACACCGCGACCAGGCCCACCCACAGCAGCACGTAGAACGCGCCCGGCAGCGCGTTGCTCGCGTCCTGGGGTCCGAAGACGGCGGCGACGGCCACCCACAGCGCCAACGCCAGGCCCAACAGCCCCAGCGTCCAGCGGGTCGCGGGCGCCTCGACCAGCCGGTCGAGGAAGCCGGGCAGCGGCCGGCCGGGGGCCGCGGGGTCGAACCGGGGCTTTCGCCACGCCAGCGCCACCACCGCGAAGGTCAGCGTCAGCGCCCACGCCGCGCCGATCAGCGCGTAGGTGTACGGGATCGGTAGGTCCGTGGAGCCGCCGACCCCGTGGGCCAGCAGCGTCACGGACGCACGTGGATGGTCGCGACGACGCGGCCCAGATCGTGCAGTTCCACCTCGACGCGGCCCGGCACCTCGACCGCGAAGGTGAACTCCTGATCGGCACCCGGCTGCACGGCGAAGGTGTGCTCGGGTACGGCGTGCACGTGCAGTTCGTCGGTCGCGTCACTGTCCACCCGCAGCACGATGGGCTCCCCCGCGGTGGCCTCCAGCGTTTCGTTGACCGGGGTGACCGCGCCCGCCGCGATGGTGATGTCGACGACGACCGGCTCGGTGGCGGGGGCCTCGGTGGCGAGTGCTTCCGTCTCGGGGGCCGGTTGGCCGGCACCGCAGCCCACCAACACCGCCGCGCTCAGCGCCACCGCAACCACACGAATCATCATGGCAAATCGTCACTTTCGTCGTCGTCCGGATCGTCGTCCGGATCATCGGGTCGGCGCCGATCCCGCATTGCCACGAACAGCACCACCCCGGCGATCACCGCGGCGGGCGCCAGCGCCGGTAACGCCAGCAGCAGCGTGTGATCGGCGAGGTAGATCGGCGAGGACGTCACAACCGCGGGTTGTCCTTGGGCCCCGGCGGCGCGAAACCCGCTGGGGCGGAATCACTTCGGTTGATCCGGCCCGCTCCCCAGGTGAGCGCCGCGATCAGCAGCAGCGTGCACACCAGGACCACCAGCGAGGCGACACCGAACAGCCAGGACGGATGCTCGAAGTTGCGTTCCCGCTGCAGGATGGTGATCTCGGGGACGAAGTCGCGGCTGAACGCCGACTCGGCGGCCACACCCGGCGCCCCGATACCCGGGTCCTCGGGCAGGAAGATCGGCACGCCCGCCATGGTCCGGCCGTCCTGCACCCGCAGCAGCGTCTTCCAGGTGCCCCAGACCGGGATCGGCTGCGTCGACCGGTACTGCCCCGGGCCCACCCGTTCCAGCCGGTCGACCACCAGGCCGCGGTGGTTGTCCAGGCCGCCCTGCCAGGCCAGGATGGTCACCCACTCGGGGTCGTCGCCGATCAGGTCATCGGGCCGGATCTGGACCTCGGCGGCGACCATCCGTTGCCCGGGTTCGGCGGGCAACTCCGTCAAAGTGAAGGCGGCCCCGGCATTCTCCGGCACCTCGGCCCGCAGCCCGTTGGCCACCGCGCCGCCGATCGCCAGCACGGTCAGCAGCACGCAGGCGATGCCAACGGCCGGGCGGGGCAGCTCCGTACCGGTGAGCACCATCGCCAGCAGCGCGCCGCAGATCCCCATCAACGCCGCCACCGGCACCGCCATCGCCAGCGCCTCGGGCCACATGCTCACCGGCCACGGGTAGTGGTACACCGCGGCGATCCAGAACGACTCCAGCCACAACCCGACGGTGGCCCACGCCGACGCCGCAGACCGCACCAAAGGCGATGTGGCGCTTGAGCAACGGGGTCAGCGCCACCAACTCGACGACGATCGCCGGCCCCAGATACAGCGGGAACCAATTGATCGGCGCACCCAGCGCGGGCCCGACCACCACCGCGACCCCGCCGCGCAGCAGCACCGCCAACAGGGCGGCGGCGATCGCCGCCCCGGGGCCGAGGACCAGGCGTGCGGCCACCAGCGCCAGCGCGGCCGCGGCGGCGATCATCATGGGCTGCAACACCAATCGGAACTGCTCGACGCCGAAGTCGTACTCGATCTGGTAGACCGACAATCCGACCACCAGGCCGCCGAAGGACAGGTAACGCAGGAAGGCGATGGCGCGGCCGTCGCGCGGTGCGCCACCCTCCTGGGCGGCCATCGCCCGTCGGCCCTCGTACTCCAGCAGCAGCACCGCGATCAGCGAGAGCCCCGCGCCGCCGATCAGCATCAGGTGCGTGGGTCCCCACAGCGTGACGTCCTGGCCGAAGATGCGGTGCCAGATATCGTCGAGCGGGAAGCCGATCAGGGCGTACAGGCCGCAGATCGTCATCAGCAGGCCACCCACCGGGGCGTACCAGGAGCGGGTGATGCGCACCGCCGACGGCCCGGGCTTGTCATAGGGAATCACCACCGCCGAGGCGCCGGCGATGAACAGCATGAACAGCCCGACCAGGATGAAGTAGTGCGCGGGGTTGGCCAGCGGCCCGGAGTCGCGGCCGTTGCCGATGTGCAGGCTGACATCCCAGATGAAGCCGAACAGCGCACAGATCAATGTCGCGGTGAACAGCAGGATCTGCAGCGCCACCCAGGGCGGGCGTTTGAACTTCCGCCCCAGCGCCTCGGCCAGATTGTGCAGCCAGGTACTGCGCCGGGTGCGGTGCCGGTAGCCGATCCAGAGCAGCCCGACCGTGGCCACCAGCGCCGCGATCGACAGGCCGATGACCTCGTCGAGCGCGGCGCCCCCACCCTCCGGCGTCACTGCGAGCAGTGTCACGTCCACGGTGTCGAGTATGGGGGCAGCGCCCCCGGCTCCGGTGGGGTTTTCCGGTGATTTGGCTGGTCAGACACCGACGGTTCGCAGCGCCGGGGCACCCGTCGGCGGCGGGGACCCACCGATCCGGCCCGCCCAGCGGGTGTACCGCGCGACACACCGGGGAACTCGCTACGTTTAATGCCCTGCGCATCGCGCGCACGAATCACAGAGGTGGGTGAAGCACGAGGTGACGAGTTCAGCCCCGGCGCCGAAGATCGAGGTGTGGCCGGGCAAGGCCTATCCCCTTGGCGCGACGTACGACGGGTCCGGTACCAACTTCGCCCTGTTCAGCGAGGTCGCCGAGCGGGTCGAGTTGTGCCTGTTCGACGCCGACGGCACCGAGACGCGGATCAAGCTGCCCGAAGTCGACGGGTTCGTCTGGCACGGGTTCTTCCCCGGGGTGGAATCCGGCCAGCGCTACGGCTACCGCGTGCACGGCCCCTACGACCCGGCCAACGGCCACCGCTGCAACCCGAACAAGCTGCTGCTGGACCCCTACTCGAAGGCCATCGACGGCAACTTCGGCTGGGATCAGTCGCTGTTCGGCTACAACTTCGGCGATCCCGACAGCCGCAACGACGAGGACTCGGCGGCCAGCATGCCGAAGTCGGTGGTCATCAACCCGTACTTCGACTGGGGCAACGACCGGCCGCCGCAGCACGAGTACGCCGACACCGTCATCTACGAGACCCACGTCAAGGGGTTGACCCAGACCCATCCCGAGATCCCCGAGCAGGCCCGCGGCACCTATGCGGGCATCGCGCATCCGGCCATCATCGAGCACCTGCAGTCGCTCGGGGTGACCGCGGTGGAACTCATGCCGGTGCACCACTTCGCCAACGACTCGACGCTGATCGACAAGGGCCTGAACAACTACTGGGGCTACAACACCATCGGCTTCTTCGCCCCCGACGCCAAGTACACCTCGAGCACCACCCCGGGCGGGCAGGTGCAGGAATTCAAGGTGATGGTGCGGGCCCTGCACGAGGCCGGCATCGAGGTCATCCTGGACGTGGTCTACAACCACACCGCCGAGGGCAATCACCTGGGTCCCACGGTGTCCATGCGCGGCATCGACAACGCCGCCTACTACCGCCTGGTCGACGACGACAAGCGCTATTACACCGATTACACGGGCACCGGCAACAGCCTCAACGTCGGGCACCCGCACTCGCTGCAGCTGATCATGGATTCGCTGCGGTACTGGGTGACCGAGATGCATGTCGACGGGTTCCGGTTCGACCTCGCGGCCACCCTGGCCCGGGAGTTCTACGACGTAGACCGGCTGAGTACGTTCTTCGAACTCGTACAACAGGATCCGACGGTCAGCCAGACCAAGCTGATCGCCGAGCCGTGGGACCTCGGCCCGGGCGGCTATCAGGTGGGTAACTTCCCGCCGCAGTGGACGGAGTGGAACGGCAAGTACCGCGACACCATGCGCGACTTCTGGCGCGGCGAGTCCGCCAGTCTGGGCGAGTTCGCCTCCCGGCTGACCGGGTCGGCGGACCTCTACGAGCACACCGCCCGTCGCCCGGTGGCCTCGATCAACTTCGTCACCGCCCACGACGGCTTCACGTTGCGGGATCTGGTGTCCTACAACGACAAACACAATGCCGCCAACGGCGAGGACAACAACGACGGCGAGTCCCACAACCGGTCGTGGAACTGCGGGGCCGAGGGCCCCACCGACGATCCGGGGATCCTCGAACTGCGCGCCCGTCAGCAGCGCAACTTCCTGACCACGCTGCTGCTGTCCCAGGGCGTGCCGATGATCAGCCACGGCGACGAACTCGGCCGCACTCAGCAGGGCAACAACAACGGGTACTGTCAGGACAACGAGATCACCTGGGTGGATTGGGAAAACGCCGACGAGGCTCTGCTGGAGTTCGCCCGCAAGGTCTCCGCGCTGCGCGCCGACCACCCGGTGTTCCGCCGCCGCCGCTTCTTCACCGGCCGCCCGGTGCGACGGCGGGGGTCGACCGGGCTGCCCGACATCTCCTGGTTCCGGCCCGACGGTTCGGAGATGACCGAGGAGGACTGGGATTCCGGCTTCGGCAAGTCGATCGCGGTCTATCTCAACGGCCAGGGCATCCCGGGGATGGACCGACGCGGGCACCGGATCACCGACGATTCGTTCGTGCTGTGCTTCAACGCCTACCACGAGCCCATCGAATTCACCTTGCCGCCCACCGAACTCGGCGCGCAGTGGCGGGTGGTCACCGACACCGCGGTCCCCGAGAACGGGCACGGCGAGACCACCATGGCCGCGGGCAGCATCGTGATCGTGGAAGGCCGCGCGCTGGTGGTGCTGCAGGCCGCCGACGAGGAGTAGCTCAGCCGGGCCCCGGGCCGGTCGGGCGGTTGCGGAAGTAGGCCGCCACAAACGGCGCGATGGCCAGCACCATCAACATCCGCACGATCTGGGCGGCCGCGACGAACGTGACGTCCGAACCGGTGGATTCCGCGGTGCCCATGACGGCGTAGATGCCGCCGGGGGTGGTCGCCAGGTAGGCGTCCAGCGGGGTGGCGTCGGTGGTGGCCGCCAAGATCGCGCCGAGGCCCGCGCAGCCCACCAGGGTCACCACGATGGTCAGCATGGCCGTCGGCACCATCCGGCCGATCGACTTCAGGCTCTCCAGGGTGAACTTGAGCCCGACCTGCACGCCGATCGCCAGGTAGCCCAGGGCAGCGACGACCACCGGTACCTGGGCCTCCGCGAAGTACGGCACCAGCGTCAGCGGGGCCGCGACCAGCAGCGGGCCCAGCAGCGCCGGCGACGGCATCCGCAGCAGCTTGCCGGCCAGCACGCCGCCGACGATGGCGATCGCCACGAACGGCAGATCCACCCGCCAGTCCCCGCGCACCGCCCCCAGCGCGCCGCGCTGATCGGAGGCGCCGAAGATCAGGGTGACCACGACCGGCAGGGTGAGCAGCACGATCAGCAGCCGCAGATACTGCAGCACGGCGATGACGCGGGAGTCCGCGCCCAGGTCGTCGGCCATCGCGGTCAACCCGATGGCCCCGCCGGCGATCGACGAGAACGTGGCGGTGGCGGGGCTGGCGCCGCGCCGGATCAGCAGGGTGCCGCACAGCACGCTGACCACCAGCGCGAAGCACGAGATCCCGATGACGATCAGCCAGCGCGCCCCGAGGTCCACCAGGGTGTCCCACTCGATGGCGGACCCGACGATGGCGCCCACCACGGCCTGCCCGGCGTGGAACCACGACACGGGCAGCCGCAGCGGCGCCGCCGGCCGGGCCAGCGCGTAGAGC
>JAEWRC010000055.1 GCA_023460175.1 Actinomycetes bacterium | reverse complement strand
CACCCGGCCCGGGCGGGCGGGCAGATCGTGCGGGCCCAGGCCGCGACCGCTGAGCGCGGCGGGCCGCGATCCCTCCAGCACCACGTCGGCGGCGCGCAGCAGGTCCGCCACCGCGGCCCGGTCGCGGTCGAATTCTGCTGCGTAGCTGAGCTTCCCGGTGTTCATCCAGTCGAAGAAGCGTGGGTCGCCGGCGCGGGTGCCATCGGGGCGGCGCGGGCTCTCAACCTTTACCACCACGGCCCCGGCGCGGGCCAGCAGCTGCGCGCACAGCGGCCCGGCCCACATCGAGGTCAGGTCCACCACCAACAGCCCGGCGGGTTCGCGCGCGGCGGCGGGCGGGCCGATCCGCTGCGCGCGGGGATCGTTGGGGGCGGCCTCGCCCAGGATCGCGACCGGCAGGTCCAGCAGCGTGGCGCGGGCGCGGACCTGTTCGCCGGTGCGGGCGGCGGCCCAGCGTTCGATCTCGGGCCAACCGGCGGTGTCGTCGCCCTCGACCAAGGCGGGCACGCAAGCCAGGTCGTCGTCGCGGGACAGCGTCAGCGCGCACCAGCCGTCGGCGGTGGGAAACAGTCGGGTGGCGCCGCCGGCCGAGATCCGGCCGCGCGAGGCCAGCCCCAACAGGGCGGCCCGCCCGGTCAGCAGCTCCTCGGCGTCGGCGACCCGGCGGCGCGCGCGGTCCAGCACCGCGTCGTCGAGAACCAGGGCAGCCATGGGGCCATTGTCCCGTGTGCTCAGAACACCGGTCCTCAGAACATCAAAGCGGTGTACCGCCAGTCGAGCACCTGCCGGTCGGGGTCCCCGGCCGCGTAGACCAGCGAGCGCAGGGTCAGCACGCCACCGCGGTCGTGCGGTTCGGCGGCCTCGATGTGCAGTTCGCTGTGCAGCGTGTCGCCCTCGTGCACCGGGCCGGTGTGATCGCAGGACTGCCAGCCCAGCACCGTCACCAGGTTGGGCAGCAGTCGGCTGGCCTGCGCCAACGCCAGGCCGATGGTGTGCCCGCCGTAGACCAGGCGCTGCCCGCCCACGCGCGCATCGTGATGGGTGGCGGCGATGTTGAGCGTCAGCCGGGCCAACTCGGGCGCGCTGCTGACCACGTCGCCGGTGCTGTGCAGGACCGCGCCGGCCAGGCCGGGATCGAAGTGCGGGCCCGGGACGCGGCGGCGGTATTCGTCGGCGTTCCAGGACTCGGTGGGGTCGGGCACCGGCAACTCGTCGGCGCCGATCGTGGACAGATCGTCGTTGTGGCCGGTCTCGCCGGCCTCGGGGCGCACCGGCAGCATCGCGCAGCGGTGGAAGTCGAGGACCAGGCGGTCGGCGTGGTCGATGGTGGTCATCCGCAGCGCCGCCAGACCGGTCGGGGCGCGGCCGGGCTTGGTCGAATTCTGCTTGAGTCCAACCACTTCGGTGCGGGTGTACAGCGAGTCGCCGATCGACGGAAAGCGGTGGAAGCGCAACCCGCGGTAGAACAGATTGGCCTTGACCCGCTGGGTCACCAGCGTGGTCTGGCCGATCGCCACGTCGCACACCAATGCGGGATGCGCCAGGGCGGCCCCGGCGCCGGTCACCGCGTGCGCCAGGCCCTCGTCGAGCGGCAGGCGCATCCGGTCGCCGATGATGGCCTGGTGGGTGGCGGCGGCACCCGAGGTCAGCGTCATCGACGGCGCCCAGTCGAACACCTGCCCCACGCTCAGGTCGTCGAAGAAGGGACCGCCCTCGATATGGCCGTACAAAGTCACCCGTTCACCCTAGGTGATTTCGGTGCGCTGGGTTGCGGCGGGATCACTCGATGGCGTCGACGAGACCCCAGGCCAGCGCGGTCGCGGGGTCGATCGTTGCACCGGAGAGCACCAGATAGGCCGTGCGCCAGCGCCCGATCCGCCGGGTGATGCTCACCGTGCCGCCGGCACCCGGGATCAGGCCCAGCGCCAGTTCCGGCAGCCCCAGCACCGCATCGGGGGCGCACACCACCCGCGGACAGTAGGCCGCCATCTCCAGGCCGCTGCCCAGCACCTGACCGTGCACCTCGGCCCGGAAGGCCTCGCCCAGCCGGGCGGCCAGGGCGTCCAGCGCCAGCGCCGGGCTGTGGCGGGTGCGGGCCAGATGCGCCGACGACGGGTCGTCGAAGCTGCCGAACTCCGCGAGATCACCGCCGCTGCAGAACGATCGGCCGTTGCCGCCGAGCACCACCTCGTCGATGTCGTCATCGAGCAGCGCGAACTCCAGCGCCTCTAGCAGCGCGGCGCGGGCATCGGTGCTGAACGCATTGTGCCGCCGCGGCCGGTTGAACCGGATGTGCAGGGTGTCGCCGTCGCGGTGGAACTGCACCGGGTCGGGCAGCGCGGGCACCGTCGCGGGTCCGCGCTCGGCCAGCCAGCGCCGGAACTCGGGCCCGGACTGCAGCGTCGAGTACGCCAGCGATTCGGTGATCACTCCGGGGAAGGCGGGCCCGTCGACGTCGACGGCGCGCAGCACGTCGTCGCAGACCGCGGCGGCCTGCGGCCAGCGCGCCACCCGCTGTTCCAGCTCGGCGACCGCGGCGGACACCGACGGCACGGTCACCACCCGAGGGTCCTCGGTGGCCACCTCGGTGAGGGTGAAAGTCGCGCGCTGCAACCAGAATTCGGCGTCGGCGGCGCGGGGATCGCCGACCGCGACCAGCACGTCGGGCGGGCCGGGCGGCACCGGCTCCGACGGCTCGGCCAGGTCGACGACCCGCACTACGATCCGTATTTCTCGATCAGGCTCTGCTTGTACAGCTTGCCGGTATCGGTGCGCGGCAGCGCCGCCTCGAACGAGAGGGACCGCGGACACTTGTAGTGCGACAGGCGATCTCGCAGCCAGCCCATCAGTTCCTCACCGAACTCCTCGGTGGCGTCGGCGGGGTCGACGGTCTGCACCACGCCCTTGACCGTCTCGCCCATCTCCGAATCCGGGATGCCGAACACCGCGGCGTCCATCACCTTCGGGTGGGTGACGAGCATGTTCTCCGCCTCCTGCGGGTAGATGTTCACCCCGCCGGAGATGATCATGTGGTGCCGCCGGTCGGTCAGGTACAGGTACCCGTCCTCGTCGACATAGCCGATGTCGCCCACGGTCTTCCAGCCGTGCGAATCCCGTGAGGCCGCGGTCTTCTCGGCGTCGTTGAGGTACTCGAAGTCGTAGCCGCCCTCGAAGTACACCTCACCGGCCTGACCGGGCGGCAGTTCATTGCCGTCCTCGTCGAGGATGTGCACCGCGGCCAGCAGGGGCTTGCCCACCGAGCCGGGATGCTGCAGCCACTCCTCGGCGGTGATCAACGTGGCACCGATGGCCTCGGAGGAGGCGTAGTACTCGTCGACGATCGGGCCCCACCAGTCGATCATCTGCTTCTTGATGTCCACCGGACACGGCGCGGCGGCGTGCATGACCCGCTCCAGCGAGGACACGTCGTACGAATTACGCACGGCCTCGGGCAGTTTGAGCATCCGGGTGAACATCGCGGGGACGAACTGACCGTGGGTCACCTTGTGCTTCTGGATGGCATCCAGGCACCCCTCGGCGTCGAACTTCTCCATCACCACGGTGGTGATGCCGCCGGCCTGCACCTGCATCGACCACACCGACGGCGCGGTGTGATACAGCGGGGCGGGACTCAGGTACACCGCCTGCGGGTGCATCCAGAAGCCGACCAGCGCGGCCATCATGCCGGGCTCCTCGGACGGGGGTACGTGCGGCAGTGGACGTTTGATGCCCTTGGGCCGGCCGGTGGTGCCCGACGAGTACTGCAGCAGATCGCCCTCGATCTCGTCGTCGATCGGGGTGTCGGGGAGGTCGGCGACGGCCTCCGGATAGCGCTCCCAACCCTCGAGGTCGTCGTCGGCGATCAGCAGCGTCGTGGGCAGCCCGCGCGGCAACTCGGCGCCGAGGCCCGCCAGCGTCTCGCGCAGCGCGGCCGAGCCGACGATGGCCGTGGCCCCGCTGTTGTCGACGATGTAGGCCGCCTCGGCCGCGGTCAGGTGCGTGTTGATCGGCACGTAGTACAGGCCGCTGCGCCGCGCCGCCCACATGACGGCGTGCATGTGCTGGTTGTTCTCCATCAGGATGGCGACGGAATCGCCTTCCTTGAGACCGTTCTTGCGGAAGTAGTGCGCGAGCCGGTTGGCCCGGGCCTCCAGCTCGTCGAAGGTGATGACGGTCCCGGACGGGTACATGACAATGGCAGGTTTGTCGGCGCCGACGTGCTCACGGATCTGCATGGGAAGACTCTACTTCGTCAAGTTTGACAGGTGTCAAGGGGCACAGCGAGGCTCCGGAAGAGCTTTACATAACAGCGTGACATTGTCACGCAAACCGGAGCGCGGATTGACCGCCGCGCTTCCCGGGTAGGCAACGGCTGCGTCTCGCATGCAGTCCACGAAGCCGACCGGAAAGCAGTTATGCCTGAGGAGTTCGAACTCGCCTCCGCGACAGATTTCGCCGTGATGTTGGCCTGGGTGGCCGGGGCGGTGGTGGCCGCCTACTTCCTCGGGGTGGCGCTGTCCTGGGCGGCGCAGCGCCTCGCCCGGCGCAGCGACTGGTTCCGCGACGTCGTGGTGCTGACCCGCCGACCCGTCCGCGCGATGCTGATGATCGTCGCCGCGACCATCGCGCTGGACCGCACCTCCGAGGCCGACGCGCCCTGGCGCGGCTGGGTGGACCACAGCCTGCGCATCCTGATGATCGCCGCGGTCACCTGGCTGCTGGCCAACCTGGTGCAGGTCGCCGAGCGCCGGATGATCGCCCGCTTCGGCGGCGGTGACACGGGTCTGACCGACGCCGACCTGCACCGCCGCAAGGTTCGCACCCAGGTGACGGTGCTGCGCCGCCTGGCGGTGGCCGTCGTCGTCCTGCTGGGCGTCGCCGCGATGCTCATGACGTTCCCGTCGTTCGCCGACATCGGGACCACGCTGTTCGCCTCCGCCGGTGTGCTCTCCGTGGTCGCCGGCCTGGCCGCGCAGACCTCGCTGGGCGCGGTGTTCGCGGGCCTGCAGATCGCCTTCACCGACGCCATCCGGGTGGGCGATGTCGTGGTCATCGAGAAGGAGTGGGGCCGCATCGAGGAGATCACCCTGACCTACGTCGTGGTCACCATCTGGGACGAGCGCCGGCTGATCCTGCCGTGCACGTACTTCACCACCACCCCGTTCGAGAACTGGACGCGCAACGCCACCGAGGTGATGGGCATCGTGGAACTCGACGTGGACTTCACCGTCCCGCTCGACGAGATGCGCACCGAACTCAAGCGCATCCTGGCCGCCAACGAACACCTGTGGGACGAGCGCCTGGGCGTCCTCGAGGTCACCAGCGCCATCAACGGCTACGTGCGGGTGTGGATCACCATCAGCGCGCCGAACTCCAGCGCGCTGTGGGGCCTGCGCTGCGCCGTGCGCGAGGCGATGATCAATTGGCTGCAGCGTCGCGAATCCGCCCTGCCGCGTTGGCGTTTCGAGCCGGCCCCCACCCCGGACCCGAAGGAGCGCCGCCCGATCGCCGCCTCGCGGGTGGCCAGCGAGGGGGTGTTCACCGGCAGCGAGGAGGCCGAGGAGCGCGCCCGCGCCTTCGAGGGGGACGACGAGCGCGTGCCCGACAAGGCCCGCAGCTAGACCGGCCCACAACGCAGAATCGCCCAATCCCCGAACGGGATTGGGCGATTCTGACGAAGAAATCAGGCCAAGCAATCAGGCCAGGCGCTGCTTCAGGGCGTCGAACTCATCCTTGATGCCGGTCGGCAGCTTCTCACCGACGAACTCGAACCACTCCTCGATCTGCGGCAGCTCGGCGCGCCACTCCTCGGCGCTGACCGCGAGTGCCTCGTCGACGTCGCCGGCGGCCACGTCCAGGCCGCTGAGGTCCAGGTCCTCGGCCGACGGCACGATGCCGATCGGGGTCGAGCGGCCCTCGGCCTTGTTCTCGATGCGCTCGATGGCCCACTTGAGCACGCGGCTGTTCTCGCCGAAGCCCGGCCACAGGAACCGGCCGTCGTCGCCGCGGCGGAACCAGTTGACGAAGAACACCGCCGGCATCTTGGACTCGTCGGCGTTCTTGCCGATGTTGATCCAGTGCTGGAAGTAGTCACCGACGTTGTAGCCGAGGAACGGCAGCATGGCCATCGGGTCGCGGCGCACGGTGCCGACCTTGCCCTCGGCGGCGGCGGTCTGCTCGGAACCCAGTGTGGCACCGATGAATACGCCGTGCTGCCAGTCGCGGGCCTGGGTGATCAGCGGGACCGTGGTCTTGCGGCGGCCACCGAACAGGATCGCCGAGATCGGCACGCCCTGCGGGTCGTCCCACTCCGGGGCCAGCGTCGGGCACTGCGAGATCGGGGTGCAGTAGCGCGAGTTCGGATGCGCGGCCTTCTCGTCGGACTCCGGCGTCCAGTCGCGGCCCTTCCAGTCGATCAGGTGCTGCGGATCGCCCTCGAGGCCCTCCCACCACACGTCGCCGTCGTCGGTCTTGGCAACGTTGGTGAACACGGTGTTGCCGCCGGCGATCGTCTTCATGGCGTTGGGGTTGGAGTCCCAGTTGGTGCCCGGCGCCACGCCGAAGAAACCGAACTCGGGGTTGACGGCGTAGAGGCGGCCGTCCTTGCCGAACCGCATCCACGCGATGTCGTCACCGACGGTCTCGGCGCGCCATCCCGGGATGGTGGGCTGCAGCATCGCGAGGTTGGTCTTGCCGCAGGCCGACGGGAAGGCGGCGGCAATGAAGTAGGCCTTGTTCTCCGGCGAGATCAGCTTGAGGATCAGCATGTGCTCGGCCAGCCAGCCCTCGTCGTGGGCCATCGCCGAGGCGATCCGCAGCGAATAGCACTTCTTGCCCAGCAGCGCGTTGCCGCCGTAACCCGAACCGTAGCTCCAGATTTCGCGGGTCTCCGGGAAGTGCGTGATGTACTTGGTGTCGTTGCACGGCCACGGCACATCCTTCTGGCCGGGCTGCAGCGGCGCGCCGATCGAGTGCAGCGCCTTGACGAAGAATCCGTCGTCGCCCATCTTGTCCAGCGCGGCCTGACCCATCCGGGTCATGGTGCGCATGGAGACCACGACGTACTCGGAGTCGGTGAGCTCGACGCCCAGCTTGGGGTCCTCGGCGTCCAGCGGGCCCATGCAGAACGGGACGACGTACATGGTGCGTCCGCGCATCGAGCCGCGGTACAGCTCGGTCATGATGCCGCGCATCTCGGCCGGGTCCATCCAGTTGTTGGTGGGCCCGGCGTCGATCTCACGCTCGGAGCAGATGTAGGTGCGCGATTCCACGCGGGCGACGTCGGAGGGGTCGGACAGCGCGAGGTAGGAGTTGGGCTGCTTCTCGGGGTCGAGCCGCTGGAAGGTGCCCGCATCGACCAGGCCCTCACAGAGCCGGTTGTACTCTTCGTCGGATCCGTCAGCAAACACCACCCGATCGGGCTGCGTGAGTTCGGCAACTTCCGTAACCCAGGCAAGCAGGCCCTGATGTTTGGTCGGCGCGGTGTCCAGACCCGGAATAGTCGCTGAAGTCATGAAAATCTCCTGCTCACGTTGGTTCGCGTATCACCCTCGAGGACGCTAGCCCCCATCTGACGGACGACTCGTCTCGACAGCCATCCCTTATACGAGGTTAACGTGGGTGAGCGAACCGCGGACCATCGAGGGCATGTCCGATCACTCACAGGAACGATTCAGACTCGGTTACCTGGCCGGTTCACCCCCGCAACTGTGACCCGAGTCGCAGTCCGGGGCCGTCCGCCGCCCGCAACCACGCCGTTTTCCGGGTGCCGCCCGCCTTCGGTGCCCGCCCCGGAGAACGGCTTTCTGGCCACGTCGCGGCCCGCCCGCGGGCCCGCCCCGCCCTGGTGCGGGCCGACCCGCGGCACCCACCCGACGCCCTGGCGGGGCCCCGATCAGTCCGGTTCGCCGGTGCGCCCGGCAACAACGTCGGCACCCGCGTCGGTGCCTTCAGTTACCGAACGGCCGTTGCGCTCGGACCCGGGATCGGGGTCGCCCAGTTCGGCGCGCACCGCCGTCAGCGCGGCGACCAGTGTCGGCGCGGCCGCGTCCCGGGCGGCCCTGGCCTGCGCGCCGGCGGCCTCGTGCGCCCGCAGTTCGGCGTCGATGGTGCGGACCTGTTCGGCCACCCTGACCTGGTCGGCCTCGGCCTGCTGGGACAGCGCCGAGGTCATCGACATCTCGGCGGCCAGCACCCGGGTCGCGACGGTCTGATCCAGCGCCGCGCGCAGGCCGGCGATGCGTTCGCCGATCCAGCGGTCCAGCACGGCGCGGTCGTGCAGCAACGAGCGGGTGTTGACCATCCAGACCGCCACCGCCACGCCGAGCAGCAGGCACACCACGGCGCCGAGCGCGGTCAGCCCCGGCGCCAGGTCCGCGAACAGCCGGCTCAGCGTCAGCGCGATCCCCAGCCCGAACCCGGCGCCCACCAGCACGGTCAGCCGGGTCTCGAGGCGCCGCGACTTCAGCGGGGGCGGCCCGACGCCCGACTGGGTGGCCATCGGGGTGGCGGCGGGATCCGCGGGCAGGCCGAGTTCGGCGGCCAGGTCGGTGAGGTGCTCGGTGATGCCGGTGTCGACCTCGTTGACGACGGTGCCGATGCGGCGCTCGACGTAGGCCAGGTACTCGGGCATACCGCGGCGGTTGACCGCGCCGGCGTCCTCCTGCAACTCGGTACGCACCGAGGTGCAGCGGTTGCGGGCGAAGTAGGACAGCTGGACCCGGGCCTGCTGGACCTGGCTGCGCAGCGCGACCGCCCGCTCGGAGCGGCCCACCCGCACGCCGCGCAGCGCCTCGGCGCGCTCGGTGCGCAGCGCCTCGACCCGGGCCTCGCGGCCCGCGCCGTCGGCGGCGATGTCGTACTGGTCGGCGGTGGACTGCAGTCGAAATTCCCACGCCCGCAACCGGTTCCGTCGCGCCACGGTGCCCTCGGACAGGGCGGCGTTCAGTTCGGTCAGCAGGTCCTCGCAGCGCGGCGCACCCAGGTCGGGTGCGGCCGCCACCGCAACCCACGGCACCCGCGCATACCGCGGCGCGTGCGCGGCCAGCGTCTCGCGGTCGGCCTCGAACACCTCGGGCCAGGTGCGGTGGGCGTCGACCTTGGTCAGCGCGCAGATCACCACGTCGGTGTGGGCGGCGGCCATGTCCAGCACGGCGCAGTCCGATCGGGTCAGCGGCGCGGCCGCCGAGGCCACGAACACCACCGCCATCGGGACCTCCCCCGGCCCCAGCTCGTCGGCCTCGATGAACTCCACGTCGGGCCGCCGGTCCGCCAGCAGCCCGGCCACGCTGGTGGCCCCGGCCAGCCAGGGGCCCGTCACCAGCACGACATCGCGGCGGCGCACGCCCGGTGCCCGGACCTCGGGCGCCAGCGCCGCGACGAACTCGTCGACGGCGCCCACTTGATCGGTCCCCACTCGATCGGTCCCCACTCGATCGGTCATCGTCGTCCACCGGTGAGCCGCAGTGCCCCGCGCGCGATGTCCAACCCGCAGCCGCGGTGCAGCGCCGAGACCGGCCCGGCGGCGTAGCGGCGCCAGTGCAGGGCCGACGGCACCCCGCCGGCACACTCCGCACCGGCCACGTCCACCCCGACCACGTCCTGGGCGGCGGCCATCCGGGCCAGCACGACGTCGTCCCCGGCGAGCAGTTCGGCGATCGCCACGTCGGTGATGGCCCGCACCGACAGGGCCTCGCACGCGGCCACGATGCGGCGGTAGCGCGCCGCGGCCCCGGCGGTCTCGATGGCGGCACGCAGTCCGTCGAGGCCGCTGACGGCCGCCAACAGCCCGCGCAGGTGTGCGGCGGTGGCCTGCGGGGCCTCCCGCAACGCCACGACGGCGTGCGCGATGCCGTAGAGCTCCAGCGCATCGAGCAGGCGTCGGCGCCGCGCGCCCGGCAGCGGGTGCGGCGCGGTCACGAAGTCGTCGGCGGAACTGAGCTGCGCCGGTTCGGTGACCAGAATCTGCAGCGCGGCCA
>JAEWRC010000054.1 GCA_023460175.1 Actinomycetes bacterium | reverse complement strand
CCAGGGGGAAGCGACTGTTTACTAAAAACACAGGTCCGTGCGAAGTCGTAAGACGCTGTATACGGACTGACGCCTGCCCGGTGCCGGAACGTTAAGAGGACCGGTTAGACCAGCAATGGTCGAAGCTGAGAATCTAAGCGCCGGTAAACGGCGGTGGTAACTATAACCATCCTAAGGTAGCGAAATTCCTTGTCGGGTAAGTTCCGACCTGCACGAATGGCGTAACGACTTCCCCGCTGTCTCAACCACAGGCCCGGCGAAATTGCACTACGAGTAAAGATGCTCGTTACGCGCAGCAGGACGGAAAGACCCCGGGACCTTCACTATAGCTTGGCATTGGCGTTTGGAATGTCTTGTGTAGGATAGGTGGGAGACTGTGAAGCTCGGACGCCAGTTCGGGTGGAGTCATTGGTGAAATACCACTCTGGTCGTTTCGACCGTCTAACCCGCGCCCCTTATCGGGGTGGGGGACAGTGCCTGGTGGGTAGTTTAACTGGGGCGGTTGCCTCCCAAAGAGTAACGGAGGCGCCCAAAGGTTCCCTCAGCCTGGTTGGTAATCAGGTGGCGAGTGCAAGGGCACAAGGGAGCTTGACTGTGAGACCGACGGGTCGAGCAGGAGCGAAAGCTGGGCCTAGTGATCCGGCACCTACGTGTGGAAGTGGTGTCGCTCAACGGCTAAAAGGTACCCCGGGGATAACAGGCTGATCTTCCCCAAGAGTCCATATCGACGGGATGGTTTGGCACCTCGATGTCGGCTCGTCGCATCCTGGGGCTGGAGCAGGTCCCAAGGGTTGGGCTGTTCGCCCATTAAAGCGGCACGCGAGCTGGGTTTAGAACGTCGTGAGACAGTTCGGTCTCTATCCGCCGCGCGCGTCAGAAACTTGAGGAAATCTGTCCCTAGTACGAGAGGACCGGGACGGACGAACCTCTGGTGCACCAGTTGTCCCACCAGGGGCACGGCTGGATAGCCACGTTCGGACAGGATAACCGCTGAAAGCATCTAAGCGGGAAACCCCTTCCAAGACCAGGTTTCTCACCCTCTAGGAGGGATAAGGCCCCCCGCAGACCACGGGATTGATAGGCCAGACCTAGAAGCGCAGCAATGCGTGCAGGGAACTGGCACTAACCGGCCGAAAACTTACCAACAACCCCACCCTCGGTGGGGAACAAAAACTGTTCGGTAAACACCACGACGCGTCTCGCAACCACAACCACAATGCAAGCATTTGCATCCCACCACCAAAAACACCTTTCTTGGTGAACACGGTGCCCCCGGGGAACCACGGGACCCCGCCCCACACACCGGGGCGACCCCAACACCTCGGGCCGGCACCGATACAAGAAAATAGAGTTACGGCGGACATAGCGACAGGGAAACGCCCGGACCCATCCCGAACCCGGAAGCTAAGCCTGTCAGCGCCGATGATACTACCCAACACGGGTGGAAAAGTAGGACACCGCCGAACACACACATAGAAACACCCCCCACCAACCGTGGGGGGCGTTTCTATTTGTACGGACTTCTATTTCCCGCGGAGTCTCAGTCGAACAGCGTCAGATTCGCCGTATTCTTCTCCAATTCGAGCAGCGTGGACTTACGTTCCATTCCGCCGCCGAACCCAGTCAGGCTGCCGTTCGCCCCGATCACGCGGTGACAGGGCACGATGACCGCAATGGGATTGCGCCCATTCGCCAATCCCACGGCCCGAAATGCCGTCGGCGAACCGATTTCCTTCGCAATTTCCCCGTAAGAGCGGGTTTCGCCGTAAGGAATCGCGCGCAATGCCGCCCACACCCGCCGTTGGAATTCTGTCCCTGCCATTTCCAAACGGAGCTCGAATTCGCGCAATTCGCCGGCGAAATATGCCGCCAATTGGTCGACGGCCTCCGGGAATGCCCGATCGTTGAGTTCCCAATCGGCGCGGTCCGGCTCATACGTCTGGTCGACCATCCGCAGATGGGTCAATACCGGACCGACGCCGGCCAACGTGAGCGGCCCGATGGGGCTGTCGATGATGCGGTACTGAGTCATGCTGCTTCCTTCGGTGGCCAGTGGTTCACGGGATGTTCGAGGGCGGTCCACAGATATTGGGTGGCGTAGGACCGCCAGGGGCGCCACCGGTTGCTGCGCTCGCTCAGTCCACGCGCGTCGTCGGGTAATCCCAGTGTGCCCGCGGCAACGCGGGTGCCCAGGTCGGTGGCCGGGAAGGCATCTGGGTCGCCCAGCCCGCGCATCGCGATGATCTCCGCGGTCCACGGTCCTATCCCGGGGAGCTGGAGCAGCTGCCTCCGCGCGGTGTTCCAGTCGGCCCCCGCGTCGAGCACGACATCCCCGGTACTGATCGCGGCGACCAGCCCCTGCACCGCGCGTTTGCGCGCCTGCGGCATGGCAAGCCGGCGCGGATCGATCTCGAGCAGGTCGGCGACGGTCGGAAAGGCATGGGTGAGCCCGCCGGAGGCATCCGTCACGGGTTGGCCGTAGTCGGCGGCCAGTCGCCCGGCGAGGTTGCCTGCGCGTTTGGTGGAGATCTGCTGGCCCAGCACGGCCCGGATGGCCATCTCGTGCTCGTCGGCGGCGCGGGGCACGCGCTGGCCGGGCGCCTTGAGTACCAGCGGGCGCAGGGCCTCGTCGTCGTGCAGCACCTTGTCCACGGCCTCGGGATCGGCATCGAGGTCGAGCAGTCTGCGGCACCGCGCGATGGCCACGGGCAGATCGCGGAAATCGTCCAACTCGAGCGTGCATCGCACGTGGTCGGGGGTGGGGAACAGGCTGACGATGCCGGTGCCCGACGGCAGCCGCAGCGAACGCCGGAACGCGCCGTCACGGACCTCTTCGCAGCCCGGCACCGCCGTGGCGGCGAGGTGACCGAACAGCCCCTCGAAGCCGAACGGTTGGCGCACGGCCAGGCGCAGCGTCAGCGGCCCGGCGGTGGCCCCCTGTCCAGCGGGGCGCAGGGCGTTGCGTCGGCGCATTTCGCTCGGGGTGACGTCGAAGACCTCGCGCACGGTGTCGTTGAACTGCCGGATGCTGGAGAAGCCCGCGGCGAAGGCGACATCACCGAAGGGGAGCGCGGTGGTCTCGATGAGCACCCGCGCCGTCTGGGCCCGCTGGGCGCGGGCCAATGCCAGCGGCCCGGCGCCGACCTCGGCCTGCAGCAGGCGCTCGAGTTGGCGGGTGGTGTAGCCGAGGCGATCGGCCAGCCCCGTCACGCCCGACCGGTCGACGGTGCCGTCGGCGATCAACCGCATGGCCCGGGCGACGACGTCGCCGCGTATGTTCCACTTCGGCGAGCCCGGCGACGCGTCCGGCCGGCACCGCTTGCAGGACCGGAACCCGGCCCGCTGCGCGGCCGCCGCGGTGGGGTAGAAGCGCACGTTGCGGGCCAGCGGCGTACGCGCGGGGCAGCTGGGCCGGCAGTAGATCCCGGTACTGAGCACGGCGATGACGAACCAGCCGTCGAACCGCGCGTCCTTGGATTGGACGGCGCGGTAGCAGCGGTCGAAGTCGTCGTGCACCCCTCCACGATTACACGCGGCCGCCGACATGACTAGCGGAAATCCGACATCGCGGTGGACGGTGAGTACACTCGCGACCGTGGCGGTGTTGGTGCAGAAGTACCTCGACGACATCCTCGCCGAGCATGCCAACATCACCGACGGGGCGGTGGCCGACTACATCCCCGAACTCGCGTCCGTCGACCCGTCGTCGTTCGGGTTGTCCCTCGAACTGTCCGACGGCTATGTCTACGAATCGGGCGACAGCGCAACCGAATTCACCATCCAATCGATCTCGAAGCCGTTCACCTACGCGCTCGCGCTCGACCAGGTGGGCACCGAGGCGGTCGATGCGAAGATCGGCGTCGAACCCTCCGGCGAGCCGTTCAACGAGATCAGCGTCGACGACCAGACCAAGACGCCCAAGAACGCGATGATCAACGCCGGGGCCATCGCGGCGGTCTCGTTGATCCCGGGGGCCGATGCGCAGCAGCGTTTCGAGCGGCTGCTGGACTTCTACTCGGCCTGCGCGGGCCGGCGCCTCGACGTCGACGAGGACGTCTACAACTCGGAGAAGACCACCGGCAGCCGCAACCGGGCCATCGCCTACATGTTGCAGAGCTTCGGGGTTCTCGACGGCGACCCCGACGAGGTCCTCGACGTGTACTTCCGGCAGTGCGCCATCAAGGTCACCAGTTCGGACCTGGCGTGCATGGCCTCGACGCTGGCGCGCGGCGGCGTCAATCCGGGCAGCGGTATCCGCGTCACCTCGGACGCGGTGGTGACGCGCACGCTGAGCGTGATGATGACCTGCGGCATGTACGACGCCACCGGGATGTGGGCGACGACCGTCGGCATGCCGGCGAAGAGCGGGGTCGGCGGCGGCATCATCGCCGTGCTGCCCAGCCAGCTCGGGATCGGTGTCTATGCACCGCCGCTGGATAAGAACGGCAACAGCGTGCGCGGGCTCCGGGCCTGCCAGAGCCTGTCGGCCCAACTCGGCCTGCACGTGATGTCGGTGACCCGGGAATCCCGCTCGACCATCCGCGCCACCCGCGACATCGCCGCCGGCGTGCGGGTCTACGAACTGCACGGCGACTTGCTGTTCGCCGGCGCCGAACGGGCGCTGCGCATCGTCGAACACGACAGCGCCGAGGTCGACGTCGCGATCCTCGAGCTGTCCCGGGTCGACGACATCAACGATGTGGCCCGGCGGATGCTGGCCGGTATGCGCCAGTCCCTGAACCGACGGGGCAAGGAAGGCTATCTGGTGGACCCCGACCGCCGGGTGATGCCGGCCGGGAGCGCCACCGCCAGCGCGGTCATCTTCCCGACGGTCGCCCAGGCCCTCGACGCCGCCGGCGCACGCTAGCGCGGCATCGCCAGCAGGGTGGGGACCTCGTAGCCGCGCAGCGTCACGGTGTCGCCGAAAGTCCAGAGCGCTCTTTCGCTTTCGGTGGCGCCGCGCACGGTGTCCGAGGACGCCAGCAGGCACCCCGGCGAGTTCTTCGCCAGCTCGCACAGCCGGGCGGCCTCGTTGACCGGTGCCCCGATGACGGTGTACTCGAAGCGGTCGTGCGCGCCGACGTTGCCCGCGACCACGGTGCCGGCCGCGACGCCGATGCCGGCCTGGATCCCGGGGACCTCCACCCGCAACCGCGCGGCGATACCCCGGGCGGTGGCCAGCGCCGCGTCCTCGGGGCTGGCCAGGTCGTTGGGCGCGCCGAACACCGCCAGGCAGCCGTCGCCCTCGAACTTGTTGAGCAGCCCGTCGTGTTCGTTGACCTCGTCGACGACGACGGTGAAGAACCGGTTGAGCAGGGCCACGACCTCGGTGGCCGCCCGCGAGGTGACCAGCGTCGTGGACCCCACGATGTCGACGAACAGCACTGCGGCGTGGCGCTCCTCGCCGCCGAGGTCGACCTGGCGCGCCTCGGCCGCGGCGGCCACCTCGCGGCCGACGTGGCGCCCGAACAGGTCGCGGACCCGCTCGCGTTCGCGCAGTCCGGCGACCATCGAGTTGAAGCCGCGCTGCAGCTGGCCCAGTTCGGTGCCGTCGAACACGACGAGGTTGGTGTCCAGCTTGCCCTCCTCGACCCGCTTGAGCGCGGCGCGCACCACCCGCACCGGGGTCGCGGTGATCCAGGCGGCCACCCACATCAGGACGAAGCCGAAGATCACCGTTGCCGCGGCCGAGATCAGCACCGCGACCGCGAACTGGGTCTGGGTGAGGTTGCGCAACATCAGGACGAACAGTGCGATGAGCCCGATGCCGATCACCGGTATGCCGGCGCCCACCGTCCACACCGTCATGATCCGGCCCATGATGCCCGGGGCCAGCCGCTTGGGCGGGTCGCCGGCCTCGAGCGCCCGGGCGGCCACCGGGCGCAGCGCGAACTCGGTGAACAGGTAGGCGAAGGTGGCGACCATGACGCCGCAGATGCCGACGGCGATGAGGAACCGCGGGATGAACAAGGTGTCATAGAGCCCGTAGAGGACCGCGAAGATCACGGTGCCCGTCCCCCAGAGCGCCAGATGTGCGGTGGCCACCCGCCACGGCGCCAGGAAGGCTTGCCGCATGTTGTCGGTGGTCGGGGGATTGTCCTCGACCGCCCAGCGCAGCGCGTTGACCGTCGCGCGGGTGATCCAGATGGTGCCGACGCCCAGCGCCAGCGTCAGATACGCCGGCGCCACCCCGTAGGTGAGCCAGGCCGGCGCGTCGTCGAAGACGCTCGGATCCGGGAACGCGACCGTGACCAGCAGGATCGAGACGCCCATCCCGATCAGGTTGGTGACCAGGATGAACACCGTGAGGATCAGCTGGATGCGGATGCGGCGGCGTCGCGGACCTTCGGCGACGTGACCGAGCAGCCAGGAGCCATAGGAGGACGTCTCCGGTAGCCGCCCGCTGGTCTGCGTCAGGCGCTCCAGGACGCGGCCCAGGCGCTGCGCCAGCGTCGCGTTGGCTTTCATCAATTTTTGAGCCTAGTCCGACGGCCTGTGTTCACCGACGAAGTGACGCGCTGCGATGGTGCCGCGGCGCCGGGGCACCCAACCCCTAAGGTTGGTCGGGTGCGTCTCGTGATCGCCCAGTGCACCGTGGACTATGTCGGCCGGCTGACCGCCCATCTGCCCTCGGCGCGCCGGCTGCTGCTGATCAAGGCCGACGGCTCGGTGAGCGTGCACGCCGACGACCGCGCGTACAAGCCGCTGAACTGGATGAGCCCGCCGTGCTGGATCACCGAGAACGCCGAGGGCGAGCTGCCGGTGTGGGTGGTGGAGAACAAGGCGGGCGAACAGCTGCGGATCACCATCGAGGACGTCGAGCACGACACCGAGCACGAGCTCGGGGTGGACCCCGGGTTGGTCAAGGACGGCGTCGAGGCGCATCTGCAGGTGCTGCTGGCCGAGCACGTCGACCTGCTCGGCGTCGGTTACACGCTGGTGCGCCGTGAGTACCCGACCGCAATCGGCCCGGTGGACCTGCTGTGCCGCGACGAGGAGGGCAAGTCCGTGGCGGTGGAGATCAAGCGCCGCGGCGAGATCGACGGCGTCGAGCAGCTGACCCGCTACCTGGACCTGCTGAACCGGGACTCGCTGATTGCACCGGTCAGCGGCGTCTTCGCCGCCCAACAGATCAAGCCGCAGGCGCGCACGCTGGCCCAGGATCGCGGAATCCGTTGTGTCACTTTGGATTATGACCAGATGCGCGGCATGGACAGCGACGAGTACCGGCTGTTCTGATGGCGCGGAATCGGCGCTCGGCCAAGCGGCAGGGCCTGCACCGTCCGCTGGGGATGCCCCTGGCCCAACAACGCATCGAGGTCGGCGCCGACGGTTACGACTACGCGGTGCGCCCGGTCGCGGCGGCCCGGGCCGCCAAGGTCTACCGGTGCCCGGGCTGCGATCAGGAGATCCGGCCGGGCGTCGCGCACGTGGTCGTGTGGCCCGCGGACCTGGGGGAGGACGCCATCGCCGACCGGCGGCACTGGCACACGGCGTGCTGGGGCAAGCGCGCCAGCCGGGGGCCGACGCGCAAGTGGTCGTGACTAGTGGGGGTCTGCGGCGGGCTCGACGAGCTCGATCAGCACGCCGCCGGCATCCTTGGGATGGATGAAGTTGATCCGCGAATCGGCGGTGCCGCGCCGCGGGGCCTCGTAGAGCAACCGGACACCCTGCTCACGCAGGCGCTCCGAGAGCGCGTCGATGTCGCTGGTCCGATAGGCCAGCTGCTGCAGGCCGGGGCCGCGGGTGTCGATGAACTTCGCGATCGTCGAGGACTCGTTCAGCGGCGCCAGGAGCTGGATCTGTGCGCTGCCCACCGGCGCTCCGCGGACGCTGAGCATCGCTTCGACGACGCCCTGGTCCTCGTTGACCTCCTCGTGCAGCACGATCATGCCGAGGTGGTCGTGGTACCACTTCTTGGCGGCCTCGAGGTCGGGGACGGCGATACCGACGTGATCAACCGCAGTGACCAGTGCGCTGGCGAGTGCGGGACGGGTATCAGCCTGATCGGTGGTCATAACATAACGGTAACCTAGCCCTGACAGACGCGCCTATGCCCCAGGTCACAGTGGCCGGGGCGCACCCTGATTTTGGAGGTAGTCATGACGACATCGGTGATTGTTGCCGGAGCCCGCACCCCGATCGGCAAGCTGTCGGGGTCGTTGAAGGACTTCTCCGGGTCGGACCTCGGCGCCATCGCGATCAAGGGTGCGCTGGAAAAGGGCGGCGTGGACCCCGCCGCGGTGCAGTACGTGATCATGGGCCAGGTGCTCTCGGCCGGTGCCGGCCAGATGCCGGCCCGGCAGGCCGCCGTCGGCGCGGGCATCCCGTGGGACGTGCCCTCGCTGTCGATCAACAAGATGTGCCTGTCCGGCATCGACGCCATCGCGCTGGCCGACCAGCTGATTCGGGCCGGTGAGTTCGACGTCGTGGTCGCCGGCGGCCAGGAGTCCATGACCCAGGCCCCGCACCTGCTGCTGGATTCGCGCTCGGGCTACAAGTACGGCGACGTGGTGGTCAAGGACCACCTGGCCTACGACGGCCTGCACGACGTGTTCACCGACCAGCCGATGGGTGCGCTCACCGAGCAGCGCAACGACGAGGACAAGTTCACTCGCGCCGAGCAGGACGAATACGCCGCGGCCAGCCACCAGAAGGCGGCGGCGGCGTGGAAGGACGGCGTGTTCGCCGACGAGGTCGTTTCGGTGTCGATCCCGCAGCGCAAGGGTGACCCGATCGAGTTCAGCGAGGACGAGGGCATCCGGGGCAACACCACCGCCGAGTCGCTGGGCGGGCTGCGTCCGGCGTTCCGCAAGGACGGCACCATCACCGCCGGCTCGGCCTCCCAGATCTCCGACGGCGCCTGCGCCGTCGTGGTGATGAGCAAGGCCAAGGCCGAGGAGCTGGGCCTGGACTGGCTCTGTGAGATCGGCGCGCACGGCGTGGTCGCCGGCCCGGACTCCACCCTGCAGAGCCAGCCGGCCAACGCCATCAAGAAGGCCATCGGCCGCGAGGGCATCACGGTCGACCAGCTCGACGTCATCGAGATCAACGAGGCGTTCTCGGCGGTGTCGCTGGCCTCGACCAAGGAACTCGGCGTCGACCCGGCCAAGGTGAACGTCAACGGCGGTGCCATCGCCGTCGGCCACCCGATCGGCATGTCGGGCGCGCGGATCGCGCTGCACGTCGCGCTCGAGCTCAAGCGTCGCGGCAGCGGCTACGGCGTTGCTGCGCTGTGCGGCGCCGGTGGCCAGGGCGACGCCCTGGTGTTGCGCGCCGGCTGATCGCCGGGCGAACACCGCTGAAGAACTACACGGGGTAGTAGCTGGCGTCGCGGTTGGGCACAATGTCTGTTGTGAACTCCGCGACGACTAGCTCCCTGGACATCCGGACGACGGCCGGCCGATTTCGCCTGGTGGCGCTCGCCGAGGCCGTCAGCTGGGTAGGTCTGCTGCTCGGGATGTACTTCAAGTACCTGGGCACCCCGCGCACCGAGATCGGCGTGAAGATCTTCGGCCCCCTCCACGGCGGGATCTTCGTGGCATTCCTGGTCGTCGCGCTCTTCGCCGGTTTGGCGTTCAAATGGTCGGTGTCGACGTGGCTGCTGGCGTTGCTGGCGAGCATCGTGCCGCTGGCCACAGTGATCTTCGTCATATGGGCCGACCGGACCGCCAAGCTGGGTGCGCCGGTCGCGGCGAGCGCCGGTAGCCCAGCAGGGCGACCGGTGCCCGAAGCGACGTGACAGACTTGTCGGCGTGACACCGCCACGCGCTTCTGATCCCTCGCGTCTTGCGGCGGCGGCCTCGATGGCCGGTGCCGTCGACCTCTCCGCCCTGAAACGCCCGGCCGCGCAAGCAGCCGCCCCGAGCGACACTCCGGTTGACATCCCCAATGCCGTCGAGATCACCGAGGCCAACTTCGAGGCCGAGGTCCTGATTCGCTCCGGCGAGGTGCCGGTCGTTGCGGTCATGTGGTCGCCGCGCAGCGAGGCCTCGGTGGAGCTGGCCGAGATCCTCGGCGCCCTGGCCGGTCAGGACAACGGCAAATGGGTGCTGGCCACCGTCGACGTCGACACCACCCCGCGGGTGGCGCAGGCGTTCGGCGTGCAGGCCATCCCCACCGTCGTCGCGCTGGCCGGTGGGCAGCCGCTGCAGGGCGGCAGCTTCCAGGGCGTGCAGCCGCCCGAGCAGCTGCGCAAGTGGGTCGACTCGCTGCTCGAGGTCACCGCGGGCAAGCTGTCCGGCGGCGGCGCCCCCGAGGACCCCGAGCAGGTCGATCCGGCCGTCGCGGCGGCCCGCCAGCACCTCGAGGAGGGCGATTTCGAGACCGCCAAGGCGGCCTACGAGGAGATCCTGGCCGGCGACCCCGCCAACGCCGAGGCCAAGGGCGCCATCCGGCAGATCACCTTCCTGAGCCGCGCCACCGCGCAGACCCCGGACGCGATCGCGACCGCGGACGCGGACCCGACGAACATCGAGGCCGCGTTCGCCGCGGCCGACGTGCAGCTGCTCAGCCAGGACGTCGCGGGCGCGTTCGAGCGCCTGATCGCCCTGGTGAAGCGGACCGCCGGCGATGACCGGACCGCGGTGCGCGCGCGGCTGGTGGAGCTGTTCGAGTTGTTCGACGCGGCCGACCCCGACGTGATCGCCGGGCGCCGCAACCTGGCCAACGCGCTGTTCTAACCGACGTCAGTCGGTCTCCGGGCTCAGCCACAGCGCCGAGTTCGGGGGCAGCACCAGCACCGCCGAGGCGGGCCGGCCGTGCCACGGCTCGGCGGTGGCGTCCACGCCGCCCAAATTGCCCGCGCCGGCCCCGTTGTAGATCGTGGCGTCGGTGTTGAGCACCTCGCCCCAGCGGCCGGCATGCGGCAGGCCCAGGCGGTAGCTGGCGTGCTCGGCGCCGGAGAAGTTGAACACGCAGGCCAACACCGACCCGTCGGCGCCGAAGCGCAGAAAGCTCAGCACGTTGTTGCCCGAGTCGTTGGCGTCGATCCACGAATAGCCCTCGGGCTTGGTGTCCTGGCTCCACAGCGCCGGGGAGTCCCGGTAGATGCCGTTCATGTCCCGCACCAGCTGTTGGATGCCCGTCGAGAAACTGTTCTCGTCGAGCTGGAACCAGTCGACGCCGCGTTCGTCGGACCACTCCGCGCGCTGGCCGAACTCCTGCCCCATGAACAGCAATTGCTTGCCGGGATGGGCCCACTGGTAGGCCAGCAGGCTGCGCAGTCCGGCGGCCTTGACGTGGTCGTCGCCCGGTAGCCGGCCCCACAGCGTGCCCTTGCCGTGCACCACCTCGTCGTGGCTGATGGGCAGCACGTAGTTCTCGCTGAACGCGTACAGCATCGAGAACGTCATCTCGTGATGGTGATAGCTGCGATAGATCGGGTCGCGGCCGATGTAGTCCAGCGTGTCGTTCATCCAGCCCATGTTCCACTTCATCGAGAAGCCAAGCCCGCCAAGGCTGGTGGGCCGGGTCACGCCGGGCCAGGAGGTGGATTCCTCGGCGATGGTGACGATGCCGGGGGTGGTCTTGTGCACGGTGGCGTTCATCTCCTGCAGGAACTGCACCGCCTCGAGATTCTCCCGGCCGCCGTAGATGTTGGGCGTCCAGTCGTCGGCGGGCCGCGAATAGTCCAGGTAGAGCATGGACGCCACCGCGTCCACGCGCAGGCCGTCGACGTGGAACTCCTGCAGCCAGTACAGCGCGTTGGCCACCAGGAAGTTGCGGACCTCGGGGCGGCCGAAGTCGAAAACGTAGGTGCCCCAGTCTAGTTGCTCGCCGCGGCGCGGGTCGGCGTGTTCGTAGAGCGGGGTGCCGTCGAACCGGCCCAGCGCCCAGGCGTCCTTGGGAAAGTGCGCCGGCACCCAGTCGACGAGGACGCCGATGCCGGCCCGGTGCAGGGCGTCGACCAGGTAGCGGAAATCGTCGGGCGAACCGAACCGCGAGGTCGGCGCGTAGTACGAGGTCACCTGGTAGCCCCAGGACCCGCCGAACGGGTGCTCGGCGACCGGCAGCAATTCGACGTGGGTGAAGCCGTGAGCCACAACGTATTCGGTGAGCTCGTCGGCGAGTTCGCGGTAGGACAGCCCCGGCCGCCACGAACCCAGGTGCACCTCGTAGGTGCTCATCGGCTCGAACACCGGATTGCCCGCGGCGCGCGCAGTCATCCACTGCTCGTCGGTCCAGCGGTAGTCGCTGACGAACAGCCGGGACGCGGTCTGCGGCGGCACCTCGGTGGCGAACGCCATCGGGTCGGCGCGATCGGAGACGCTGCCGTCGGCGCCGTGGATGCGGAACTTGTAGAGGCCGTCAGCGGGGAAGTCGGGCCAGAACAGCTCCCAGACGCCGGTGGAACCCAGCACGCGCAGCGGCGCCTCGCTGCCGTCCCAGTGGTTGAAGTCGCCGATGAGGCTGACGCCCTTGGCGTTCGGCGCCCACACCGCGAAGGACACGCCCGCCACGGTGCCGTCGGGGGTTTCGAACGAGCGGGGATGCGCGCCCAGGACCTCCCACAGCCGCTCGTGGCGGCCTTCGGCGAACAGGTGCAGGTCCACCTCGCCCAGCGTGGGCAGGAAGCGGTAGCCGTCGGCCACGGTCGGGCCGAACACCCCGCCGTCGGGGGTCGGGTAGCCGATCTCCAGGCGGTAGTCGATCAGGTCGACGAAGGGCAGTGCCACCGCGAACAGGCCCGAATCGATGGGCTGCAACGGGTAGCGCCGGCCGCCGATGAGCGCGGTGACGCGCACCGCGTGCGGTCGGTAGGCCCGGATCACCGTGTGGTCGCCGTATTCGTGGGCGCCCAGGATCGAATGCGGGTCGTGATGCGTGCCAGACGTCAGCCGGTGCAGATCGGCGGGAGCCGGCGCGAGGTGCAAGCTGGTGGTCTCGGTGCCGGTCATCGGGGCCTGTCCTTCCATGTCGTCGCTCACTCGCGGTACAGCAGCGTCCGGCGGGCTTCCGGGGGGATCAGCGGCATGTTGAGGATGTGGGCGACCGCCTTGACCGGGTCGAGCCGGACGTAGTTGGCCTGACCCCACTGGTACTCCTCTCCGCTGACCTCGTCGCGCACCCAGAAACGGTCGTAGGCGTGCATACCCAGCGCGCCCATGTCCAACCACAGCGTGCCGTCCTCGGCCCCGAACGGGTTGAGGGCCACCACCACCAGCACGCAGTCGCCGGTGATCGGATCGAACTTGCTGTAGGCAAGCAGCGCGTCGTTGTCGATGTGGTGGAATCTGATGGTGCGCATCTCCCGCAGGGCCGGATGCAGCCGGCGGGTCTCGTTGAGCTGGGTGATGAACGGCTCGAGGGAACGCCCCTCGGCCACCGCGGCGTCGAAATCCCGCGGGCGCAGCTCGTACTTCTCCGAGTCGAGGTACTCCTCGCTGCCCTCGCGCACCGGTTGGCCCTCGAACAGCTCAAAACCGGAGTAGACACCCCACAGCGGGCTCATGGTCGAGGCCAGCACCGCGCGGATGGCGAACATGCCCGGACCGCCGTGCTGCAGGCTCTCGTGCAGGATGTCCGGGGTGTTGACGAACAGGTTGGGCCGGGCGACGTCGGCGAATTCGGCGATCTGGTTGCCGAACTCGGTGAGCTCCCACTTCGCGGTCCGCCAAGTGAAGTAGCTGTAGGACTGGGTGAAGCCGAGTTTGGCCAACCCGTAGAGGCGGGCCGGCCGGGTGAACGCCTCGGACAGGAACAGCACGTCGGGGTCGACGCGCTTGGCCTCGGCGATCAGCCAGGCCCAGAAGTTCGGCGGCTTGGTGTGCGGATTGTCGACCCGGAAGATCTTGACGCCGTGGGCGATCCAGTGCTTGACCACGCGCAGCACCTCGTTGTAGAGGCCGGCCGGGTCGTTGTCGAAGTTCAGCGGGTAGATGTCCTGGTACTTCTTCGGCGGATTCTCCGCGTAGGCGATGGTGCCGTCGGGCAACTCGGTGAACCACTGGCGGTGCTCGACGGCCCACGGGTGATCCGGTGCGCACTGCAGTGCCAGGTCGAGGGCGACCTCCAGGCCCAGGTCCCTTGCCGCGCCGACGAATTCGTCGAAGTCGTCCAGGGTGCCGAGATCGGGGTGCACGGCGTCGTGGCCGCCCTCGTCGCTGCCGATGGCCCACGGCGAGCCGACGTCGCCCGGTGCGGCGGTCACGGTGTTGTTGCGGCCCTTGCGGTGCACCTTGCCGATGGGATGGATGGGCGGCAGGTACACCACGTCGAACCCCATCCGGGCGATCCGCGGCAGCGCCTTGGTGGCGGTGGTGAAGGTGCCGTGCACGGGCCGCCCGTCGGCGTCCCAGCCGCCGGTCGAGCGGGGGAACATTTCGTACCAGGCCGCGAACCGGGCGGCGGGCCGGTCCACCCAGATCCCGAATTGTTCACCGCGGGTGAGTAATTCGCGCAGTGGATACTGCGCCACCAGGACGGTCACCTCGTCGGACAGCGCGCGCGCCGCGCGCTCGGTCGGGTCGCCGGGCTCGCGCAGTGCTTTCGCGGCGGCCTGCAGCGGCGCGCGCAGTTCCCGGGGCACCCCGGTGGCCGCGCGGTCCAGCAGTTGCGCGCCGACCAGCAGGTCGTTGGACAGCTCGGTCTCGCTCTGCCCGGCCTCGAGCTTGGCGACCACCGCCCGGCGCCACGTGGTCAGCGGATCACCCCACCCGTCGACCCGGAACGTCCACAGCCCGACTTCGTCGGGAATGAACTGGCCGTGCACCACATCGGGGTTGGCGCCGGTGGCCATCGGCAACAACTGCGGCTTGCGGCGCGCGGCCGGCGGGGCCGGGGTGGCGTCGGTGCTCGCCGGTACCGGGCCCTTCCCCAGGGCTGGGTAGTGGGTGCCGTGGTAGCGGACCACCAGGGTGGCCGCCACCGCGTCGTGGCCCTCCCGCCACACCGTGGCGCTGACCGGGACCACCTCACCCACGACCGCCTTCGCCGGGAACCTGCCTCCGGACACTGCGGGCGCGACGTCATCGATCTCGATGCGACCGGACACTCATGCGCTCCTTTGGTGTAGGCGGCTACGGAAGGGTCTGCACTGTCCCTGCTGGTCTTCGGTTTAACCACTTCGCGCGTTCTTCACACCGTAATGGTCGCGGTGCGCGAAGGGGTGGCAAGCGACCCGGCGACGGCACTGCAGGTCCGGTAAATGTCGGTAGGGTATCGATGCGTGAAAGCCCTCCGCCGGTTCACCGTCCGTGCACACCTGCCGCAGCGGCTCGCCGCCCTCGCCCAGCTGTCGACCAACCTGCGCTGGTCGTGGGACAAACCCACCCAGGACCTGTTCGCGACGATCGACGACGAGCTGTGGCGCGGCTCCGGCGGCGATCCGGTGGCGCTGCTCGGCGCGGTGAGCCCGCAGCGGCTCGACGAACTGGCCGGCGACGACGAGTTCGTCACCCGGCTGGACGCCGTGAGCAGCGATCTCGAGCACTACCTGAGCCGGCCGCTGTGGTACCAGCAACAGTCCTCGGACGACCTGCCGACCGGGATCGCGTACTTCTCCATGGAGTTCGGCGTGGCCACGGTGCTGCCCAACTACTCCGGCGGGCTGGGCATCCTGGCCGGCGACCACCTGAAGTCGGCCTCGGACCTGGGCCTGCCGCTGATCGCGGTCGGCCTGCTCTACCGCTCGGGGTACTTCCGGCAGTCGCTGACCGCCGAGGGCTGGCAGCACGAGACCTACCCGTCGCTGGACCCGCACGGGCTGCCGCTGCGGCTGCTCGCCGATGCGGCCGGCAATCCCGCGCTGGTGGACCTGACGATGCCGGCCGGTGCCCAGTTGCGGGCCCGCATCTGGGTGGCCCAGGTGGGCCGGGTGCCGCTGCTGCTGCTCGACTCCGACATCCCGGAGAACGAGCACGACATGCGCGGGGTGACCGACCGGCTCTACGGCGGTGACCAGGAACACCGCATCAAACAGGAGATCCTGGCCGGCATCGGCGGCATCCGCGCGGTGCGCGCCTACACCGCCATCGAGGGCCTCCCGGATCCCGAGGTCTACCACATGAACGAGGGCCACGCCGGCTTCCTCGGGGTGGAGCGGATCCGCGAGTACATCGCGTCGTCCGGACTGGATTTCGACACCGCGCTGACGGTGGTGCGGTCGAGCACTGTGTTCACCACCCACACCCCGGTGCCCGCCGGCATCGACCGGTTCCCGACCGAGATGGTGCGGCGCTACTTCGCCGACGACCGGCCCAATCCGCTGCTGCCCGGCGTCGCGCTGGACCGGGTGATCGAGTTCGGCGCCGAAGACGATCCGACGAAGTTCAACATGGCCCACATGGGGTTGCGTCTGGCCCAGCGGGCCAACGGGGTCTCGCTGCTGCACGGCGAGGTCAGCCGGTCGATGTTCAGCGAGCTGTGGCCCGGTTTCGACCAGGACGAGGTGCCGATCGGTTCGGTGACCAACGGCGTGCACGCGCCCACCTGGGCCGCCCCGCCGTGGATCGACCTGGCGTTCGAGCTGGCCGGCGACGACTCGCTGGGCGATCCCGACACCTGGCTGCGGGTCCAGCAGGTCGACGCGAGCCGGCTCTGGCAGATCCGCTGTGAGCTGCGCGCGCTGCTGATCGAGGACGTGCGGGCCCGGCTGCGCCGGTCCTGGCTGGAGCGCGGCGCCACCGACGCCGAACTCGGCTGGATCCCGACGGCCTTCGACAAGGACGTGCTGACCATCGGGTTCGCCCGCCGGGTGCCCACCTACAAGCGGCTGACGCTGATGCTGCGCGACCCCGAGCGGCTCGAGGCGCTGCTGCTCGACGAGAGTCGCCCGGTGCAGCTGATCGTCGCGGGCAAGTCGCACCCGGCCGACGACGGCGGCAAGGCGCTGATCCAGCAGGTGGTGCGGTTCGCCGACCGCCACGAGGTGCGGCACCGCATCGCGTTCCTGCCGGACTACGACATGTCGATGGCCCGGCTGCTCTACTGGGGCTGCGACGTCTGGCTGAACAATCCGCTGCGGCCGCTCGAGGCCTGCGGCACCTCCGGCATGAAGAGCGCGCTCAACGGTGGGTTGAACCTGTCGATCCGCGACGGCTGGTGGGACGAGTGGTACGACGGCCAGAACGGCTGGGAGATCCCGACCGCCGGCGGGGTGGCCGACGAGACCCGCCGCGACGATCTCGAGGCCGCCGCCCTCTACGACCTGCTGTCCGGGTCGGTCACGCCGAACTTCTACGACCGCGACGACGCCGGTGTGCCCACCCGCTGGGTCGAGATGGTGCGCCACACCCTGCAGGTCCTCGGCCCCAAGGTGCTGGCCTCGCGGATGGTGCGCGACTACACCGAGCAGTACTACGCGCCGGCCGCGCAGTCGTTCCGGCGCACCGCCGGCTCGTCGTTCGAGCCCGCGCGCAGCCTCACCGCCTACCGGCAGCGCGCCGAGGCGGCCTGGCCGCAGATCGCGATCGCCGACGTCGACGCCACCGGGCTGCCGGACACCCCGCTGCTGGGCTCGGAGCTGACCCTGACCGCGACGGTGCAGCTGGCCGGGTTGCGGCCCGACGAGGTGGACGTCCAGGCCGTGCTGGGACGGGTGGATGGCACCGATTCGTTGCTGGAGCCGGTGACGGTGGCCATGAGCCACACCGGTGCCGGTGAGGGCGGGGAGCTGTTCACCGCGGAGGTTGCGCTGCCGGTCGCCGGTTCGGTGGGTTACACCGTGCGGGTGTTGCCGCGGCACGAATTGCTCGCCGGCGACAACGAACTCGGATTGGTGACGCTGGCGTGAGCGACGCTCTGACCGTCGCGCTGGCCGGCGGACCGTACGGCTTGACCGCGGGCCCGGACCGGCGGGTGTGGGTGACCCTGGTGCACAGCGGCGAGATCGCGCGGGTCGGTGCCGACGGTGTCGTCGACATCTTCCCGGTGGCGCCCGACGCCAAGCCGTCCAACATCGTCGCCGGCCCCGACGGCGCGCTGTGGTTCACCCGCGCCGGTGACGGGCGCATCGGCCGGGTCACGGTCGACGGTGAATTCAGCGAGTACGAGTTGGGCGAGGGCAGTATGCCGTTCGGCATCACCAACGGCCCCGATGGCTGTCTCTGGTTCACCGACATGACCTCGGGCACCGTCGGCCGAATCACCACCGACGGGGAGATCTCCGTCGAGCAGGCCGTCGGCGGGATGCCCTCGATGATCGTCACCGGCCCCGACCGCGCGGTGTGGTTCACGCTGAACCAGGGCAACGCGATCGGCCGGCTGGACCTCGACGGCGAACTCACCGTCCGCAAACTGCCCACCCCGAGCGCCGGCCCGGTCGGCATCGCCACCACCCACGACGACGCCGTGTGGTTCACCGAGATCCTCGCCGAGAAACTCGGCCGCATCCCGTTGGACGAGGCCATGCAGGAACTCGATATGCCCGGCAAACCGCACGCCGTGGTGGCCGACCCGGCCGGCGGCGTCTGGGTCAGTTTGTGGGGCAGCGATCAGTTGGCCCGCGTCGACGCCGACGGTGAGACCGTCACGTTCGATCTGCCGTCGGGCAGCGAACCCCACGGGATGGCGATCGGACCCGACGGCGCGCTGTGGGTGGCTCTGGAAAGCGGTTTCGTGCTGCGCTTGCCCACCTGAGCGGGAACCACCTGCCCGGGCCCACCTGCGATGCAGGTAAGTTCCGGAAAGGGGCGCCACGGGTCGTTGCATCGGGGCGACGGAGCCGACTGCGCGCCCGGGAGGGCTGCATCGTGATCCTTGGTCGTCGCTTCGCCGTGGTCGTAGCGGGTTTGTTCCTGATGGTGTCGGCCCCACCCGCGGGCGCCGAACCCGAACCCGCGCCGGAACCCGGCGTCGACGTCGCGGCCGCGGCGGTGCCCGTCGACCCGGCGGATCCCGCTGCGGCGCAGGTGGATCCGGCGGTGGCGGTGGAACCGGGCGAGTTGCCTCCAGGGGAGGCCCCGCCCGTCGATGAGGCCGTGGTCGTCTCCGCGCCGCCGGCGACCTCCGAAGCACCCGACGGCTGGACGCTGACCGTCGGCGCCACCGATGAGGTCCTGCGTCCCATCGCGCCGCTGACCACCGCGCTGTCCTCGCGCAGCTACGAGGTGGCCGGGGTCTTCAACGGATCGGTGAGTGGCCCCGGTGATGACGGCGAGGTTCCCGAGGGCGTCCTCGAGGTCGGCTATCACGTGGGTTGCGGTATCGACATGAGCACCTCCAACGGCGTGACGCTCACCGGCAGCGTGGGCATGACGCCGTCGATCGGCCTGCTGGGCATCGACAGCGCCGGTGTGATCGCCGACGGGATCGCACCGGTGCTGTCGACGCCGATCAGCGGCGGCATCGCGATCGGCCTCAAGCCGGGCATCATCCACATCGTCCCGGTGACCAAGAAGGAGTACAAGGGCGCCGAACCGTGGGTGTCGATCAACGGCTTCCAGATCAAGATCGACGGCTGCGTGGGTGAATCGTTCATCCGGTCCTACGCGGTGCTGACCCGTTCGACCGATGTCTCCGATGCCATTCAGGCCTACTACGGGACGACGAAGAAGGTCTGACGACCGGCGCGAGGGTGCGCAGAACACGTCAGATCGTCGGCGTGTCGGCCGGGGGCGCGCACGCTCGCGCTGGGAGGTAAGGGGTCCGGCGCGAGGAGTCAGGGGAAGCGCTTGAGGCAGCGCGCCTGATCGCCGAGCACCCCGGTGCGAAACGCGTCGATCCGGGAGAACCCCGCGGGCACCGACTCGCCGTTGACGTCACTGGCGACCAGACCGTTGCTCAGCAGACCGGCGACGGCCTCGTCCAGATCGCCGGCCGTCAGCGCGATGGTGTTGCCGTCGGGGGCGGTGACCCGTTGGGCCAGAATGGTCGTCGCGACCCCGGTCAGGCAGGCGGTGCGCAGCGCGGCCTCGGCGGTGTCGAGGGCCAGGTTGCCGCGGGCGTGCTGCAGGGCCAGCATGTAGCGCGACACCAACACCGAATACGCCGAGTTGTCACCGGAAAACGGTGCGCCCGGGTCGAATTCGGTCGGGCTGGAGCCCATCTCGGCCAGGCCGGCGAGGTCGACGGTGATGGTGTTGGTCGCCGGACAGTACGACGCGGGTGGGCTGGGCCGCGCGTCCGGGCAGGTCGAGGGATCGGTGTCGAAGCTCAACTCGGGCGGGGCGGACGGCTTGAACTTGGTGTTCAGGGCGCCGATGAACGAGCGCACCGAGTCCTCGGTCACCGGCCATTCGCCGGTCTCGCCCTGCTGCAGGGCGACCGGCAGTTCGCCGCGGCGCTGCGTGACCTCCTTGGCGTCGATGGCCGCGCACGCCGCGGCGCCGTCGGTGAAGCCGAACTGGAACGCCGAGATGCGCTCGAAGGCCGAACCGTGCTCGTCGATGTCGTCGCTGTAGACGAAGTCGTCCTCGGTGAGCAGCGGATCGCGGAACACGATCATCCCGGCCAGCAGGTTGTTCAGCCCGTCGCCGGTGCTCAGCGTGAACCGGTCGGAGTTGTCCTCGGCCACCCACCGCATGTAGGCGCCCGAGAAACAGTCGGCCTGCTGTTCGGCCACCAGCGTCGAGGTGCCGCGCCGGTTCAGCCGGGCCTGCTGCTGCACCGAATGGCCGTACTCGTGGGCGAGCACCATGGTGATCGCCATGTCGCCGTGCACCTGCCGCAGCGCGGGCAGCAGCACGCCGCGGTCCCAGCCGATGGTGTTGTCGATGGGGCAGAAGGCCGCGTTGACCAGCCGGTAGGTCTCCGATCCGCAGAACACGCCGTCGTAATCCTCGGCGTCCCAGGAGATCACCGCGTCGACGGGGCGAAAAGTGCGGCCCGGGAACGCCGCTGGGAAGGCGCCCTCCCAGAACTGTTCGATGTCGGCGACGGACTGCCCGGCGATCTCATCGATCTCACCGCCGTTGGATTCGGCGACCGATCGCCCCTCGCGGTGCACGCTGTCGCGCAGACCGGTCGGGCCGTCCACGGCGCGCATCCCGGCGACCTTGAACGGATCGGCGAACACCGAGACCGGCGCGCCCTGCACCGTGGTGGAACACGCCGCCAGCAGCACCGCCGCGGCACCCATCGCAAAACCCAGGCCCCGCCTCGGCATACTGGCGCCACCTCCCGACCCCGAGGAGCCCGCGCCCCCGCTTCGCCCGTCAGACTAACGGCGCGGCGCGCCGACCGGGATCACTTGCCGTCCAATGTCGCGCGCAGACGCGTCAATGCCTGCCGCACCGCGGCCGGATCCGTCGTCGACCAGAACGGCGGCAGCGAGGCCCGGAGATAGCCGGCGTAGCGCGCGGTGGCCATCCTGGAGTCCAGCACTGCCACCACGCCGCGGTCGTCGGCCCGGCGCAGCAGTCGCCCGGCGCCCTGGGCCAGCAGCAGCGCCGCGTGCGAGGCGGAGACCGCCATGAACCCGTTGCCGCCGCGCGCGCCGATCGAGCGTTGCCGCGCCGTCAGCAGTGGATCATCCGGCCGGGGGAACGGGATGCGGTCGATCAGCACCAGTGACAGCGACGGGCCCGGCACGTCGACGCCCTGCCACAGCGACAGCGTCCCGAACAGCGAGGTGGCCTCGTCGTCGGCGAACTGTTCGATGAGCGTCGAGGTGGACTCCTCGCCCTGACAGAGTACCGGGGTATCCAGCCGTTCCCGCATGACCTCCGCGGCGGCCCGGGCCGCGCGCATCGAGGAGAACAGACCCAGGGTGCGGCCGCCGATGGCGGTGATCAATTCCTCGATCTCGCTGAGCTGTTCGCTGGTGCCGGTGCCGTCGCGACCCGGCGGGGGCAGCTTCTTGGCGACGTAGAGGATGCCGGCCTTGGCGTGCTGGAACGGCGACCCGACGTCTATGCCGCGCCACTGCGGAGCGGCCGGCGCCGGGGTGTTGTCGGGCTCCTGGCTCGGGGCGCGGGTCAGGCCCCACGCGGCGGCCATCGCGTCGAAGGTGCCGCCCACGGTCAGCGTCGCCGAGGTCAGCACCGTCGTGGTGGTCGCGAACAGGCGCGCGCGCAGCAGGCCCGCCACCGACAGCGGCGCGACGCGCAGGACCGGGCGCACCGAACCGCGGTTCTCCTCGTGGTCGAGCCAGACCACATCGGTGCGCTCGGTCAACGGCGGTCCGAACGACTCGATGATCCGAGCGGCGGTATCGGCGATGTCGCTCAGGCCGGCCACGGCCTCGGCCCGCGCCGCGGCGGCCTGCGGGTCACCCGGGGTGGGGTTGATCGCCGAGCGCGCGGCGTGCGCGGCGTCGCGCAAAGTGGTCAGGTACGTGGCCAGTTCGTCGTCGAGGTGGTCGATGCGGCCCGGCTCGGCGTCGTGGATCGCGGAGGTGAAGGTCGCCGCGGCGGCGTCGAGGCGCGTCACCAGTTCCGGGCCGATCAATCGGCTGCTGCGCCGCTGGGCCACCCCGAGGATTGCCGGGGTCAGCTCGCCGGTGGCCACCGCGGTGACCCGGTCCACCAACTCGTGCGCCTCGTCGACCACCAGCAGGTCGTGCTCCGGCAACACCGAGGCGTCGGCGATCGCGTCGATGGACAACAGGGCGTGGTTGGTGACGACGACGTCGGCCAAACCCGCTATGCCGCGGGCCTTTTCGGAGAAGCAGTCGGTGCCGTACGGGCAGCGGGACACCCCGATGCACTCGCGCGCGGACACGCTGACCTGGCCCCAGGCCCGCTCGCTGACACCGGGTTTGAGCTCATCGCGGTCACCGGTTTCGGTCTCCGACGACCACGCGGTGAGCCGCTGCACCTCCCGGCCCAGGGCGGTGGCCGCGAACGGCTCGAACAGTTCGTCCTGCGCGGCCTCGGCGGCATCGGAATCGGTGCCGCCGCTGTGGATCTTATTCAGGCACAGGTAGTTTCCACGGCCCTTGAGCAGGGCGAAGCGCGGCTTGCGGGGCAGCTTCGCGGTGAGCGCCGCGGCCAGGCGGGGCAGGTCGCGGTCCACGAGCTGGCGCTGCAGGGCGATGGTGGCCGTCGAGACGACGACGGCCGCACGCGAGGGGTCGCGCTCGGCCGAGATCGCCGCGGCCAGCGCGGGCACCAGATAGGCCAGTGACTTCCCGGTGCCGGTACCGGCCTGCACTGCCAGATGCTCGCCGGTGGCGAATGCGCGGGCGACGGCCTGGGCCATCTCGATCTGCCCGGAACGTTCGGTGCCGCCGAGTGCGGCGACCGCCTCGGCCAGCAGTTCGACGGTGCCGGCCTGTTCGGAGTCGCCGACCGTCATCGGTGCGGGGTCACGGCGCGACCAGCCGGGTCGGAATTGCCGGCTCGCCCCGGGACAGCTTGAGGCCCTCCCACGGCAGGCTCGTGAGGCCCGTCGCAACCAGGGTGCGCGCCGCGGCGAGGCCGTCGTCGTCGACCCGGCGTCCGCCCCGCACCAGCGGCACGCTCAGCGCGCGGCCACCGTCGGCATCGGCGGGGGGCCGCCCGGCGGGGAACACGACTTCCTCGGTGACGGTGCCGGACGGTTTGGCCAGCCGCACGGCCTGTTTCGCGCCGCCGTGGGACTGCTTGTGGCTGCTGCGCTTGATCACCGGCCGGCCGTCGACCTCGACCAGCTTGTAGACCATGTTGGCGGTGGGCGCGCCCGAGCCGGTGACCAGCGAGGTGCCCACGCCATAGCTGTCGACGGGCTCGGCGCGCAGCGCGGCGATCGCGAACTCGTCGAGGTCCCCGGAGACCACGATGCGGGTGCCGGGGGCGCCCAGCTGGTCGAGCTGACGGCGGACCTGACCGGCCAGCACCCCGAGGTCACCGGAGTCGATGCGCACCGCGCCCAGTTCCGGGCCCGCCGCGGCGACCGCGTTGGCCACCCCGGCGGTGACGTCGTAGGTGTCGACCAGCAGCGTCGTGCCCACCCCCAGCGCGGCCACCTGGGCGCGGAACGCGGCCGGCTCGTCGGGACCGTCGGGCCCGGTGTAGAGCATGGTGAAGGCGTGCGCGCTGGTGCCCAGGGCCGGCACGCCGTAGGTGCGGTCGGCCTCCAGGTTGGAGCTGCCGTCGAACCCGGCGATGTAGGCGGCGCGCGCGGCGGCGACCGCGGCCCGCTCGTGGGTGCGCCGCGAACCCATCTCGATCAGCCGCCGGCCCGCCGCGGCGCTGACCATCCGCGCGGCCGCCGAGGCGATCGCGCTGTCGTGGTTGAAGATTGACAGCGACAGGGTCTCGAGCAGCACGCATTCGGCGAAGGTGCCGTGCACGGAGAGCACGGGGGAGTCCGGGAAGTACAGCTCGCCCTCGGCGTAGCCGTCGACATCGCCGCCGAAGCTGAAGTCGCGCAGGTAGTCCAGGGTGGTGTCGTCGCAGAACGCGGCCACCGACTCGAGTGCGGCGTCGTCAAACCTGAACTGTGCCAGGGCATCCAGGAAGCGGCCGGTGCCGGCGACCACGCCGTAACGTCGGCCCGCGGGCAGGCGGCGGGCGAACAGCTCAAAGCTGGCCCGGCGTTTGGCGGTGCCGTCGCGCAGCGCCGCCGACAGCATGGTCAGCTCGTATTTGTCGGTCAGCAACGCCGGCGTCACCAAGGGAACGTTAGCGGATCGATGGGCGGGCGGGTGAGGAGCGAGTTTTTCCCGCGATCGTCGCCCGCTATCCTGGGAGCCATGGCTGCGTCAGCACCGACCAAGCCCGGGTCGGTAGGGCAACGGCAGGACGACTCGGTCGAGGCGACCCAGCGTCCGTGGGTGACCATCGTGTGGGACGACCCCGTGAACCTGATGAACTACGTGACCTACATCCTGCAGAAGCTGTTCGGGTACTCCGAACCGCACGCCACCAAGTTGATGTTGCAGGTGCACAACGAGGGCAAGGCCGTGGTGTCCTCGGGCACCCGGGAGTCCATGGAAGTCGACGTCACCAAGCTGCACGCGGCGGGCCTGTGGGCCACCATGCAGCAGGACCGCTGACGGCAGCGCGAAGGGTCGGGCGAGTAGCGAGTGCGCAAGTGGAAACGGGTCGATACCCCCGACGGTCCCCGGTTCCGCTCCGCGCTCGCCGCGCACGAGGCGGCGCTGCTGCGCAATCTGGTGACCTCGGTCGTCGGGATGCTCGACGAGCGGCAGGCCGCGGCGCCGGCCGACGAACTCGAGGCGATCACCGGCATGCGCACTGGAAACTCCACCCCGCCCGAGGACGCCACCATGGGCCGGTTGCTGCCGGACTTCTTCCGTCCGCACAACGACCATCCGGCCGGGTCGGCCGCGGCCGAGAGCCTCAACGGGGCGCTGCGCAGCCTGCACGAACCCGAGATCATCGACGCCAAACGCGAAGCGGCACAGTGCATCCTGGATACCTGCCCGGCCGACGGCGGCCGCTTCGAGCTCACCGAGGACCAGGCCAACTCCTGGATCGCGGCGGTCAACGACGTCCGGTTGTCGCTGGGCGCCATGCTCGACATCGGCCCGGACGGGCCCGACCGGTTGCCGGCCGACCATCCGCTGTCGGGGCACCTGGACGTCTACCAGTGGCTGACCGTGCTGCAGGAGTACCTGGTGCTGGCGCTGATGGGGCAGTCCTGATGCCCGGGGCGATCACCGACGTCGCGGGGATCCTCGTCGGCCACCATCAACGCATCGATGACGATGCCACGCTGGGCTCGGGCTGGGCCTGCGGCACCACGGTGGTGCTCACCCCGCCGGGCACCGTCGGCGCGGTGGACGTCCGCGGCGGCGCGCCGGGGTCCCGCGAGACCGATCTGCTCGATCCCGCCAACAGCGTGCGCTACGTCGACGCCGTGGTCCTGACCGGCGGCAGCGCCTTCGGGCTGGCCGCGGCCGACGGGGTCATGACCTGGCTGGAGGAGAACGACCGCGGGGTCGCGCTGGACGGCGGCCGGGTCCCGATCGTGCCGGCGGCCGTCATCTTCGACCTTCCGGTCGGCGGCTGGAAGTGCCGCCCCGACGCCGAGTTCGGCTACCGGGCCGCGGCCACCGCCGCGGCCGGCACCGCGATGGGCAATGTGGGCGCCGGCGTCGGTGCCCGCGCGGGCGTGCTCAAGGGCGGGCTGGGCAGCGCCTCGATGACGCTGCGCAACGGCGCCACGGTGGGTGCGATCGTCGCGGTCAACAGCGCCGGCAACGTCTTCGATCCGCGTACCGGGCTGCCCTGGATGGCCCACCTGATCGAGGAGTTCGGGCTGCAGCGACCGGCCCCCGCCGAGGTCGAGGCGTTCGCCGAGTTGGACCGCGAGGGCAGCCCCCTGAACACCACCATCGCGATCGTCGCCACCGACGCCGCGCTCAGCCCCGCCGGCTGCCGGCGGTTGGCCGTTGCCGCGCACGACGGGCTGGCGCACACCATCAAGCCGGCGCACACCCCGGTCGACGGCGACACCGTGTTCGCGTTGGCGACCGGCGCCGTCGAGGTGGCGCCGGATCCGGACACCCCGGCGTCGATGTCGCCGGAGACCAAGCTGGTCGCCGACCTGGGCGCGGCCGCCGCCGACGTCCTGGGTCAGGCGGTGCTGGCCGGCGTGCTGGCGACCGAATCGCTGGCCGGCGTGCCCGCCTATCGGGAGCTGCTGCCCACCGCGTTCGGTCCGGACGGCCGGTGAGCGCCGTGCGCATCGGTGCCGAGGTGGCGTCATGGGGCGCCGGTAGCCTATGGACATGACCGCACAGCCGGGTGCCGCGCCGCGGAAACAGCCGGCGTGGAAGGTCGGCGGCGCCACCATTCTCACCTTCGTCGCGCTGCTGTACGTCATCGAGTTGGTCGACCAACTCCTCGGGCATCGCCTCGACCAGAACGGCATCCGGCCGCTGGAGACCGAGGGCCTGTGGGGCATCATCTTTTCCCCGCTGCTGCACGCCAACTGGAGCCATCTGCTGGCCAACACGGTGCCGGCCCTGGTGCTCGGCTTGCTGATGACGCTGGCCGGGATGAGCCGGTTCGTCTGGGCCACCGCGATCATCTGGATCCTCGGCGGCTTCGGCACCTGGCTGATCGGCAACATGGGCGGCTGCGCGGGCCTGCCGACCAACCATGTCGGCGCCTCCGGCCTGATCTTCGGGTGGCTGGCCTTCCTGTTGATCTTCGGCTGGTTCAGTCGCAACGTCTGGGAGATCGTCATCGGCATCGTGGTGCTGCTGTTCTACGGCGGTCTGCTGTGGGGAGCGGTGCCGGTGCTCGACCGCTGCGGCGGCGTGTCCTGGCAGGGGCACCTGTGCGGCGCGGTCGCCGGCGTCGTCGCCGCCTACCTGCTCTCCGGTCCAGAACGCACCGCCCGACAGCAGCGCAAGCTGACCAAGAGCCGTCCGCAGTACCCGCTGTCATGACCGGCGATGCGATGACCGACGACGCGACGAAACGCATGGCCCCGGTGGGGGTCTTCGACTCCGGCGTGGGCGGCCTGACCGTGGCGCGGGCAATCATCGACCAGTTGCCTGACGAGGACATCATCTACGTCGGCGACACGGGCAACGGACCCTACGGTCCGTTGCCCCTGGCCGAGGTGCGCGCGCACGCATTGGCGGTCATGGACGATCTGGTGAACCGCGGGGTCAAGGCCCTGGTGATCGCGTGCAACACCGCATCGTCGGCCTGCCTGCGGGACGCGCGGGAACGCTACGACGTCCCCGTCATCGAGGTCATCCTGCCCGCGGTGCGCCGCGCCGTGACCACCACCCGCAACGGCCGGATCGGCGTGATCGGCACCCAGGCGACGGTGACCTCGCGCGCCTACCAGGACGCGTTCGCGGCGGCCCGCGACACCGAGATCACCGCGGTGGCCTGTCCGCGGTTCGTCGACTTCGTCGAACGCGGGGTGACCAGCGGCCGGCAGGTGCTCGGCCTGGCCGAGGGGTATCTGGCGCCGCTGCAACTGGCCGGTGTCGACACCCTGGTGCTGGGCTGCACGCACTACCCGCTGCTGTCCGGTCTGATCCAGTTGGCCATGGGGGACAACGTCACGCTGGTCTCCAGCGCGGAGGAGACCGCCAAGGACCTGCTGCGCGTCCTGACCGAACAGGACCTGCTGCACCCGCACCCCGAGTCCGGGCATCCCGAGTCCGGGGCGACGGCGTCGCGGGTCTTCGAGGCGACGGGCGACCCGGCGGCCTTCACCGCGTTGGCCGCGCGGTTCCTGGGTCCCGTCATCACCGGGGTGTCGCCGGCCCGCCGGCATGTCGGGAGCCCGCCGTGAGGGGCGTCGCGCAAAGTCGTGATGTTTTCGCCGTAGCCAGGACGGGCATGGCAAGCTAGTGACTGTGCGAATCACCGTGCTCGGCTGCTCCGGCAGCGTCAGCGGCCCGGATTCGCCCGCCTCGGGGTATCTGCTGACCGCGCCGGACACACCGCCACTGGTCATCGACTTCGGCGGCGGGGTGTTGGGGGCGCTGCAACGCTACGCCGACCCTGGCGATGTCACGGTGCTGCTGAGCCACCTGCACGCCGACCACTGTCTGGACCTGCCCGGCCTGTTCGTGTGGCGGCGCTACCACCCGAATCCGCCGCCGGGCAAGGGGCTGATGTACGGGCCCCGCGACACCTGGGCCCGGCTGGCCGCGGCGAGTTCCCCCGAGGGCGGCGAGCTCGACGACTTCAAGGACATCTTCGACATCCGGCACTGGACCGACGGCGAGCCCGTGCAGATCGGGAGCCTCGAGGTGCTGCCCCGGTCGGTGTCGCACCCCACCGAGTCCTACGGCATGCGGTTCACCGACCGCTCCGGCGCGGTGCTGGTCTACAGCGGCGACACCGGAATCTGCGATTCGGTCGTCGAGTTGGCCCGCGACGCCGACGTGTTCCTCTGCGAGGCCTCCTGGACACACGCGCCCGACAACCGCCCGCCGGACGTGCACCTGTCGGGGACCGAGGCCGGCCAGATCGCGGCCAAGGCAGGCGTCGGCGAGTTGTTGTTGACGCACATCCCGCCGTGGACCTCGCGCGAGGACGTGATCAGCGAGGCCAAGGCCGAGTTCGACGGCCCCGTGCGCGCCGTCGTCTGCGGCGAGAGCTTCGACGTCCGCCGGGCCCGCTGACCGACCCGATAGGGTTACCGGGTGTCCCCACGTGAAGACGGTCGCACCGATGACGAGCTGCGACCGGTAACCATCACCCGCGGCTTCACCTCGCATCCGGCCGGATCGGTGTTGGTCGAGTTCGGCCAGACCCGCGTCATGTGCACGGCCTCGGTCACCCAGGGGGTCCCGCGCTGGCGCAAGGGCTCCGGGCTGGGCTGGCTCACCGCCGAGTACGCCATGCTGCCGGCGGCCACCCAGAGCCGGTCGGACCGCGAATCGGTCAAGGGGCGGGTCGGCGGCCGCACCCAGGAGATCAGCCGGTTGGTGGGTCGCTCGCTGCGCGCCTGCATCGACCTGCGGGCGTTGGGGGAGAACACCATCGCCATCGACTGCGACGTGCTGCAGGCCGACGGCGGCACCCGGACCGCGGCCATCACCGGCGCGTACGTGGCGCTCGCCGACGCGGTGACCTACCTCGGTGCCGGCGGTCAGCTCTCGGATCCGCGGCCGCTGTCGTGCGCGATCGCCGCGGTCAGCGTCGGCGTGGTCGACGGCCGCGTGCGCGTGGACCTGCCCTACGAGGAGGACGCGCGCGCCGAGGTCGACATGAACGTCGTGGCCACCGACACCGGCACGCTGGTCGAGATCCAGGGCACCGGCGAGGGGGCGACGTTCCCGCGGTCCACGCTGGACAAGATGCTCGACCTGGCGATGGCCTCCTGCGAGCAGCTCTTCGCGCTGCAGGCGGCGGCCCTCGAGGCGCCCTACCCGGGCGAGCTGCCCGAGGGGCCCGCGCCGAAGAAGGCGTTCGGGAGCTAGCCGCGCCGATGGCCCGGATCCTGGTCGCCAGCCGTAACGCGAAGAAGCTGGCCGAGTTGCGTCGGGTGCTCGACGGCGCCGGTGTGTCCGGGCTGGAGTTGCTCTCCCTGGCCGACGTGCCGGCCTACGACGAGGCCCCCGAAACCGGGGCGACGTTCGAGGACAACGCGTTGGCCAAGGCCCGCGACGGCTTCGCGGCAACCGGAATCCCGTGTGTGGCCGACGATTCCGGGTTGTCCGTGGCGGCGTTGAACGGCATGCCGGGGGTGCTCTCGGCCCGCTGGTCGGGGGGTCACGGCGACGACGAGGCCAACTACCGGCTGCTGCTCGCGCAGCTGACCGATGTTCCCGACGAGCGCCGCGGTGCCGCCTTCGTGTCGGCGTGCGCGCTGGTCGGCGGCGCCGGTGAGACCGTGGTGCGCGGCGAGTGGCCCGGGGCCATCGCGCGGGCACCGCGCGGTGCCGGCGGCTTCGGCTACGACCCGATCTTCATTCCGGAGGGATCGTCGCGCTCGGCCGCCGAGTTGAGCCCCGCCGAGAAGGATGCGGCCTCGCACCGCGGGCGGGCGCTGACGCTGCTGGTACCCGCGCTGCGCGCCCTGGCCTGAGTCAGCCGGCGCAGCAGCCACGCCAGCGGGATGCTGAGGGCCAGCGTGGTGAGCATCAGCCCGAGCGTCGATCCGGTGAACAGCGGCCAGTCCAACACCAGGTGCATGGCGATCGCCATCACCGCGACGTGCACCAGGAAGATCTCGTAAGAGATCTCGCCGAGCCACACCAGCGGCCGGCTGCCCAGCACCCGGGGGAACCAGCCGCGGTCGCCCAGCACCAGCGGCGCCAACAGCAGCAGCGCCACCGCCGCGTACAGCATGGCCTTGGCCAGCGGCTGGGACAGCTGCTGTTCGGTCAGGGCGGTGCCACCCGCGATCGGGGTGGACACCAGCAGGAAGGCCAGCACCGCCAGCGGCAGCGTGGTCGCCGCGCGCGCCCGCACGCCCATCGCGTGCAGCACGGCCAGTGCCATGCCGCCGGCGAACGGGGTCAGGTGCGCGGGCAGCCACATGCCCGCCGAGTTCGGCAACCAGTCGCCGCCGTAGTGCGCGATCAGCCACAGTGGACCCACCGCGGCGAGCGCGCCCAGGCCGGCCAGCAGTAGGCCGGGCCGCCACCGACCCCCGCACAACACGGTGAGCAGCAGATAGGCCAGCGCCGGCAGTACCGCGTAGAACGACACCTCCACGGCCAGGCTCCACATCTGCGACAGGCCCGGGTGCAGCAGCGTGATCAGGAAATCGTCGGTGTAGATGTGGGTCAGCGTCAGGTACCGGAGCAGCCCGGACCAGCTCTGGCCGGGGTTCGGGCCGGGCGTGAACACCGTGTAGACGGCGAACACCGCCAGCACCGTGACGACGTAGGCGGGCAGGATCCGTCGCACCCGACTGCGGGTGTAGCGGCGCAGTCGGGGTTGCTCGGCGCGCCCGTCGAGGGCGTGCCGGACCCAGGGGCGGAACAGCAGGAATCCGGAGAGCGCGAAGAAGATGGGGACGCCGACCTCGAGGCGCGCGTAGACGTTGCCCAGGAAGGTGTCGGTGAGTGCGCCGGTGGCAAACGCGGCGTGGGTGGCCACGACCAGCAGGGCGGCCACCGCGCGCAGTCCGGTCAGCGCATCCAGGTGTGCGCTCAGCCGCCGCGGGGCACGCCGCGGCGCACCAGCGGGGTTGCTGGTGCGCGCGGATCTGGACGGGCCGGCCAACACCGCATCGAGTGTAGCCACAATTTGAATAGATGACCTAAGTGTGTAATCTGTGCCGTCATGCGCCGGTACCGAAATTCTCCTCGTGCCGAGCATCCGAGCGTCCTGATCTTCATGCTGTGCGCCGCCGGCGTGAGCGTCTCGTTGATGCAGACCCTGATCATTCCGGTCCTGCCGGAACTGCCGATGCTGCTCAACACCAGCGCCGCCAACACGTCGTGGGCGATCACCGCGACCCTGCTGACCGCGGCGGTGGCCACCCCGGTGTTCGGTCGCCTCGGCGACATGTACGGCCCCAAGCGCGTCCTGATCGCCTGCGCCCTGTTTCTCATCGCGGGGTCGTTGCTGGCGGCCGTCACCACGTCGCTGCTGCCGTTGATCATCGGGCGCGGCCTGCAGGGCTTCGGCATGCCGATCATCCCGCTGGGCATCAGCGTGCTGCGCTCCTGCGTCCCGCCCGAGAAGGTCGGCGCGGCAATGGGAATGATGAGCGCCTCGTTGGGCGTCGGCGGCGCGCTGGGCCTGCCGATGGCCGCGGCGATCGCGCAGTACTGGGACTGGCACGTGCTGTTCTGGTTCGCCACGGGCCTCGGGGTGGGCGCGCTGCTGCTGTTCGTCTTCCTGGTGCCGCGGCTGCCGGCCCGCTCCGCGGACCGCTTCGACCCGGTGGGCACCGTCCTGCTCGCGGCCGGGTTGGTGACGCTGTTGTTGCCGATCTCCAAGGGCGCGATCTGGGGGTGGACCTCGACGGTGACGCTGGCGCTGTTCGGGTCCTCGATGGTGATCTTCGCCATCTTCGCGTGGTGTCAGCTGCGGATGTCTTCGCCGATCGTGGATCTGCGCACCACCCTGCGTCGTCCGGTGCTGACCACCAACCTGGCCTCGATCGGCGTCGGCATGTCGCTGTTCGGGATGTCGCTGATCGCCCCGCAGATCCTGGAACTGCCGAGCGCGACCGGCTACGGCCTGGGGCAGACGATGCTGCAGACCGGGCTGTGGATGGCCCCCGGCGGCGTGGCGATGATGCTCACCTCGCCGGTCGCGGCCCGCGTCGCCGCCCGGCGCGGCCCGAAGTTCACCCTGGTGGTCGGCTGCGTGATCATCGCCGGCGCCTACCTGGCCGGGCTGCAACTCCTCAGCAGCCCGCCGCGGCTGGTGGTGTTCTCCGTGCTGATCAGCATCGGCGTCGGCTTCGCGTTCTCGTCGATGCCGGCCTTGATCAACGCCGCGGTGCCGATGTCGGAGACCGCCGCGGCCAACGGCATCAACTCGCTGGCGCGGGCCCTGGGCACCTCGATCTCCAGCGCGGTGATCGGGGCGGTGCTCTCCGGGATGACGATGACCTTCGCCGGTCACGAGGTGCCGACGCTGGCCGCGTTCCGCACCGCACTCATCGCGGCGGCCTGCGCGGCGGCCCTGGCGGCGGTACTGGCGCTGCTGATCCCCAAGCCGCCGATGGGAGCGGCCGAGGAGGACGCCGAGGCGGAGCTGGTTCCCAGCGGCGCGGCGCGGGCCTAGGGGTCTGGCGGCTCAGAGGCCGAACTGGGTCTTGAGCTTCTTGGTCTGGAAGTGCTCGACGATGATGCCGACCAGCGGCACGGTGCCGGCGAGCAGGATGCCGATGGTCTTGCCGATCGGCCAGCGCACCTTGACCGCCAGGTTCGCGGTGCACAGCAGGTAGATGAAGTAGACCCAGCCGTGAATCGGCGCGATCAGATCCATCCAGCCGGGCAGATCCTCCACCCGCAGCACGTATTTCACGATCATCTCGTAGGTGAGGGCGATCAGCCAGATGCCCGTCGCCCACGCCAGGATGCGGTAACCCTTCAGCGCCTTGGCGATCGTCTCGATCGGCGCGGCCCCGGCGGGGATCGAAGGCGTTTCGGAGGCGGTCATGCGGTGGTCCTGTCCTGTCTGTCGTCGTCGGCGAGTTCGCCATCGTGGTGGGCCAATTCGGCCAGATAGGCGTTGTATTCACGCAGCACGGGATCGTCGACGTCGCGGGGGTCGGCCGTGGGGCGCTGGGGCAGCAGGTCCGCCGGGATCTCCGTGGGCGCGGCCTGGTCGTCGGGCTGCGGCGGCGCCTCCTCGAGGCGGATGAACTTGCGGTAGGCAACCACGCAGAACGCCGCGAAGAACGGCCACTGCATGGCGTAGCCGAGGTTCTGGAAGGTGCCCGAGGTGGACTCGTAACGGATCCACTGCCACCAGGACAACGCCAGGCAGGCGCCGGCGGCGACGGCGACCAGCGCGATCAGCGCCCATCTCCGACGCCGTGTAGTGGACATACCTCGAAGGTACCGCCTAGCAGGGCCTGGGCAGGAATCGAGGCGGCGCTCCATCAGTTGAACTACTGTACTAATAGTACTAACGTTCAAATAATATTGGTCCCGGGGCCGAAGGAGGGTGATTGTCATGTCGTTGGGCGCGGACCGGGGCGCGGGCCTGCGCGAATGGGGCGGGTTGGCGTTGCTGGCGCTGCCCACGGTGTTGCTCGGTCTCGACGTCACCGTGCTCTACCTGGTGCTGCCGAGCCTCGCGGCCGCACTCGATCCTTCGGCGCCGCAAATGCTCTGGGTGATGGATGCGTACGGGTTCTTCGTCGCCGGATTTCTCATCACGATGGGAACGCTGGGCGACCGGATAGGCCGGCGACGCCTACTGATGATCGGGATGAGCGCCTTCGCTGCGGTGTCGGTCTTTGCCGCCTTCGCGCCGAGCACAGAACTGCTGATCCTGGCGCGAGCCTTACTGGGCATCGCGGGCGCAACCCTGATGCCCTCGACCCTGTCGTTGATCTCGAACATGTTCTCGGATCGGGGTCAGCGCGCGGTGGCGATCGGGGTGTGGGTGACGATGTTCGCCTTGGGCATGGCCCTCGGGCCGGTGGTCGGCGGCGCACTCGTTGATGTGTTCTGGTGGGGCGCAGCGTTTCTGCTGGCAGTACCGATCGCCGTCGTCGTCCTGGCCGGGGCGCGGTCGCTGTTGCCCGAGTACTCCGACCCGGCCGCGGGCAGACTCGATCTGGTCAGCGTGGTGCTGTCCCTGGCGGCGATCCTGCCGATCGTCTACGCCGTCAAGCACACCGCTGACCGTGGTTCCCTCGCCGGCGCCGCGAGCTTTCTCCTTCTCGGCGGCGTCGCCGGTGCGCTGTTCGTGCGCAGACAACGTCGGCTCGCCGCACCGCTGATGGATGTCAGGTTGTTCAGCAATCGAGCGTTGTCCGCGGCGCTGGTGGTTCTGCTGATCGGCCTGGTCGGCGTGGGTGGAACGATGTACCTGGTCACTCAGTACCTGCAGTTGGTCGAGGGCTTGTCACCGTTCGTCGCCGGCTTGTGGATGGGTCCGCCGGCGCTGGCGATGTTCGCCGCGGCCATCGGCGCACCGCTGATCGCCCGGCGGATCCGTCCCGGCGTCGTCATGGCCGGCACCTTGACGCTGTCGGTGATCGGGTATGCGCTGCTCGCCACCGCAGGCACCGCGGATGCGACTCGCGTCGTGGTCGGGTTCGCGTTCGTGTATCTGGGCCTCGGTGCGATCGCCGCGCTCGGCACCGAGATCGTCGTCGGTGTCGCGCCGGCATCGCAATCGGGCTCGGCAGCAGCGATGTCCGAGACCGTTCAGGAACTCGGGATCGCCGTCGGCGTCGCCGTGCTCGGCAGTCTCACGGCCGCGGTGTACAGCATGCGGATGACTGTGCCCGCGGGTGTATCGCCGGAGACCGCCAATCGTGTGGCCGAAAGCCTCAGCGGGGCACTCTCATTCGACGCCGAGGTGCCCGACGGCGTCATCCGGTCCGCTCAGGAGGCGTTCGCCGTCGGCGTGAACGCCGCGGCGGTCGTCGCAGGCCTCGCAGTGGTGGTGGCGACGGCCTTGTGTCTGAGCGCGCTGCGGCAGGTCCGGCCCCTCGGCGACGGTCAGCACGGCAGCCCGCCCGTGACGGGGTGCTCGACTACCCTCGAACAGCGGAGGGAGCATGAACTCTGCAGTCAAGACCAGCGTCGACGGCCGCAAGGCTCGGGGCGATAGACGTCGCACGGAAATCATCGACGCCACCCTCGCGGTGGTCCAGCGCGACGGCGCTGCGGGGGTCAGCCACCGCACGGTCGGCAAAGAGGCTGGGATTGCGCCGAGCCTGATCACGTACTACTTCGCGACCCTCGACGACCTTCTGGTCGCCGCCTTGTCCAGCGTTGCCGATGCCTATACCGTGCGCGTCCGCGAGATCATGGATCGGCCCGGCGACCCGCTGCGCGGCCTGGCCGAACTCATCGTCGAGGCCGCCGGTCCGGGCCGCGCGCGTGCCCTGGCCGAACGTGAACTCGCCACGCTGGCCGCCCGACGGCCCGCGCTGGCGCCGGTGGCCCGCCAGTGGCGCGATGATATCGCCGAACTCGCGGCCACTCTCACCGTGGACCCAGCGGCGATCGACGCCGTGGTCGCTGTCGCCGACGGCCTGTGCACCGCGATCCTGATCGACAACGCCCCCGCCGACGTCGACCACGTCCTACGCGTCCTCGCCCAAGCCCTGTGACACGCAAGGCGGGTGACTGCTAAAGGCGGCGAAGTCGACAGCGGTACCATCTGCGCAACGCGCGGGCGTGATGAAATTGGCAAACATGCCGGCTTTAGGTGCCGGTGCTCGAGAGAGTTTGTGGGTTCGAGTCCCACCGCCCGCACTCAGGCTGTAAACGCGAATGTGCGGGCAGAGGCTGTTGCACGCCGGGTGACCTTCAAGCGAGGGCAAGCTCACTGCTTCGATAAAAGGTCTCGACGGACGCTTCAGAGTCCAAGTCGATCTCAACGTAAACTCGGCCGTCTCGCACATCGATTACCGTGGCGTCGTAGACGCGCGCCCCGTAGGGGACTCGGATGCGATCACCGCGCCTCAATTGGATGTTCATGCGTTCACCTCCCACGGCTCACCACGGAGCTTGCCTCGTCAACACCTTCAAGTGTGCACCTGTGGCGTGGTCGATGCCAGATGCCAGTCGGTTAAGTGAACCTCGCCATAGTCGCGACTGCCGCAGGGTGAGGTGCTTGCGATTGCGACAGTTCATCAGCTTGACCTCGTCTGCATGCACCACGGCGTTGCGAGCGTAAAGAATCTCCTTGAGCGCATCCCGCAGTTTCGGGCTGCTGCTATAACGCGCGTCCATCTCGACTTGAAAGCGCATCTCCAGCCGCCCAAAGTCGTTCCTCAGCGCATTCCACGTTGGATTTCCGGTGTTCAGATCACGACCGCGAATGTAGGCGGCGCGTGTCAACGCGAGCAAACCAGGGTCGGTGACGCCCAGGCGCCCTACGACGTGGTCGACTGCTTCGTCATGCAAATCGCGGCAGTAGCCCTGGAACTCGGCAACGAGCCGCGCGATGATGGCGCCATTCAAGTGCTCGGCGTCGTGTCGCCGACCGGCGCCCGAACCAGTGATCTTGTGATGAACACCGAACACTCGGTCTAGGTCTGCCGACCTAGTTGTCTTCCAGCGGGCGTGAGCCCGGGACCGCCCCATAAGTAGCCGACTTTATCGCCAATGCCGACATCGTTGCCTTCACTGCACCCCACGCCTGTGGATGTCTTAGCGAGGTCATAGCCCGACGAACGAAGGCTTGTCGCCCACGTCGACGATCAGATCATTTCCTTCTTGGTCAGCCAGCGCATGATCGGCCAGCCCGCGAACACCGGCAACCAGCAGGTCAGGATGCGGTAGAGCAGCACCGCCGGGACCGCCACGCCCGCGGGCACCCCGAACGCCGCCAGTCCACCGATCAGTGCCGCCTCCACCGCCCCGACGCCGCCGGGGGTGGGCGCCGCCGACGCCAACGTCCCGCCGATCATCGTCACCACCGTGATGGTGACGAACGAGACGTCGCCGCCGAACGCCGCGACGCTGGCCCACAGCGCCAGCGCCGAACCGAGAGTCGTTCCCGCGCAACCCAGCACGATCAGCCCGAAGCGCTTGGGTTCCTTGGCCAGCTCGACGAGGTCGGCGCCGACCTCCTTGAGCTTGGGTCCCAGCGAGGTGCCCAACCAGCGGCGCAGCTTGGGGACCACCAGGAAGCCGCCCACCAACCCGAGCGCCAGGCCCGCGATCAGATACAACACCGGGGCCGACGGCACGAAGTGCGACAGGTCGGCGGTGGCGCCGGCCACCGCGGAGAACAGGATCAGCAGCGACACGTGCACGATCACCTGCACCGACTGCTGCAACGCCACGGCCGTGGTCGCGCGGACCCCGCCGAGGCCCCCCTTCTGCAGGAAGCGGGTCGACAACGCCAGCCCGCCCACGCCGGCCGGGGTGGTGGTGGCGGCGAATGTGTTGGCCACCTGCATGATCGTCAGGTTGCGGTAGCTGACCGCGCCGTCGGCGCAGGCCCACAGCGCCGCGGCGGCACCGAGGTAGCGCAGCGCCGACACCGCGAGCCCCAGCAGCGCCCAGGACCAGTCGGCGTTGCGCAGCTCGGAGAAGAAGGTCGGCACGGTGCTGATGAACGGGTAGGCCACGTAGACCAGCGCGACCAGCAGCACCAGCTGGATGGCCTGGCTGCGGGTGAAACGGGTGATGGTCTCGGGCTGGATCTGATCCGCGCCGGTCTGCCGCTTGACCTCGTCGCGCGCGGCCGCCAGCACGTCGCCCGGCTCCTCGAACGTGTCGCGCAGCCGGGCGGGCATCGCCGTCTTGGTGAGCCGACGCGACGCCGTCAGCACCACGTCCTTGCCGAACACCTCGATCGCCGCCTGGACAGCGGGCTCGGCGCCGTACAGGTGCGCGGTCGTGGCCAGCAGCTGGGCGATGTCGGCCTGCAGTTGCACATCGGTGGCGCCGTATTCGGAGTGCGCGAAGCCACCGAAGGACACCGCGCCGTCCTCGACGGTGATCTCCTTGCTGCGCAGGTCGCCGTGGGCGATCTGATTGCGGTGCAGCACGGCGAGCGCCTCCCACACCTGCAGGACCGGCGTCTCGTCGACGACGTCGTGCAGCGCCGTCCCGCGCGCGGGGGTGCGGGCGAACATCGTCCAGCCGCGATCCAGCGGGGCCACCGACATCTCGGTGGTGTTGGCCACGCCGAGGTCGCCGATAGCGATGGTCATCAGGCCGCGGTGCTCGACGGCGCGGCGCATCGAGGGCTGCAGGGGAGCGGTCTCGCTGGTGCGCAGGCGCACCTTGCGCCAGAACTGCCGCAGCGCGCCGCCGCTGCGTTGGTTCGGGCCGTACAGCTCCACCAGCACGGTCGACGCCGGCTCGACCGACAGCGCCGAGAGCACCAGCGGTCCCGGGCCCGCCGGGCGCACGACCGTCAGGGCCGAAGTGGTGAACCCCCGTCGGGCCAGCGCGCGCACCGCGCCGTCGAGCGGGACCTCGAGGGCGGGCGTGCCGACCACCAGCACCACCAGCGCGCCGACGAACCAGCCGACCGCCAGGCCCAGCAGCGAGCGGGCCGGGACCACGGCGCTGACCACCAGGTGGATCGGGACGAACGCCAGCAGCAGGGTCCACCACCAGCGACGCCACCGCGCCGGCAGCCCCGGGCCGGAGACGGTGAGCATCGCGGCCAGCATGGCGATCCAGCGCGGGTCGTCGAGGAACTGCGACAACACGGTGTCGAGCCGATCGGTCAGATCGAAGTGCCAGGTCGGCGCGGCGATGCCGTTGCCGCTGATGGACAACGCGAGCCCGGCGATCAGGCCCGCGGCGACGTAGGCGCCCAGCAGTTTCCACTGCCGCGCGGCGATCAGCCCGATCAGGATGACGAACGGCAGCGCGAGGATCGCGATGCCGTAGGCCAGGTAGACCAGGTTGGACTGGGTGGGGGTCAGCACGCCGACGATCTCGGAGATCGACTTCTCCAGCGACTCCCACTCGTAGCGGGTGATCAGCGAACTGGTGATCACGATCGCGAGGAAGACGGTGGCCAGGATCAACCGGATGATGTCGTTGGTGCGCCTGCCCAACGGTTGCAGCAGGCGGCCCGAAACGGTGATCTCGCGCCCGTCAACCCGCATGTCTGCAGGATCCTACGGTGCCGTGGCGCCGGTGCCGCGTAAGCGGGTTTGAGTCGCGCCTCGGGTGGGAATCATGCTCGGGCCAGACTTGCCTCGGGAACGGCCCGGTCCCTGGATAAGGGACCGGGTCGTTCGATGTTCGGGGCGCGGGGCGGCCGCGGTGAACCCGGCGACGCTCAGCGCTGCTCCTCGTCGACGACGGAGGCGGCGATCACCCGCTCCACCTCGGTCGGCGCGGGCAGTGCGGGCCCGTCGGTGACCTCGGCGCCCACCAGCACGTCCAGCAGCCCGTCGGCCAGATCCAGCACGCCCTCGGTGACGTTGGGCATGGCCGCCGAATCCGCCATGGTCAGCTGGATCGAGACCAGGCCGTGCAGGCTGGTCCACAGGGTGTGGGCGCATTGGTGCAGCGGCAGGCCGAGCCGATGGCCGGCCTCGGCGCACTCCCGCAGCACGCGACGCAGCGGACCGGTCACCTGCCGGGCGGGGTGATGGCCCAGCTGGCTGGGATCGCCGACGGGCTGACGCACCTGATACATCAGCCGGTATCGGCCGGGGTTTTCCAACGCGAAGCGGCAGTAGGCGTGCAACTGGGCGCGCAGTCGCTCGCGCGGGCTCTCCGGGGGACCCGCGGACTCGGCCGCCCGCATGGTGTCGGCCAGTTCGGTGTACTTGTCGGCCAGCGCGGCCCAGACGAGTTCGGATTTGTCGGCGAAGTGCAGATAGATGCTCGGTGCGGCCACGCCGACCTCCCGGGCCACCGCGCGCATGGTCAGCTTCTCGTCGCTGCCCCACTCGTCGAGCAGCCGGTTGACGGCGGCCAGGATCTCGTCGCGCAGTTGGTCGCCGTGACCGCGGCGGCTGCGGGGCCGGCCCCCGCGCCGCGCTGGTGCGTCGCGCTGCACAGTTCACCTCCGGGTGTGCGAGGAATCACCAGGCCAACGGTCCCTTTTGGGTCGGTAGCCGGGCTAAGCTTCAGTTAACTGAACATTGTTAGTTTATGTGATGGAGGTCGCAGTGACTGCATACCCCGAGGAACTGGTGTCGGGTTTCGACATCGACCAGGACGCGTTGGAGCGCTCCGCGCGCATCGGCGGCGGGATCGCCCCGCGCGCCGGCGTGATCGGTCTCGGCATGATCGGCGGCGGGGTTGCGGTCAGCCTGGAGGCCCGCGGGCGCATCCCCGTGGTCTACGACATCCGCGCCGAGGCGGCCGAGGAGTTGGGTCTGGCGCTCGCGGCGCCGACACCGGCCGAGGTCGCCGCGGTCAGCGACGTCGTGTTGCTCGCCGTCGTCGATGCCGCCCAGGTGCGCGAGGTGCTGCGCGGCACCGACGGCGTGCTCGCCGGCGCGCGCCCCGGCCTGGTCGTCGCCCTGCTGTCGACCCTGGCGGTGCCCGAGGTCCTCGATGTGGCCGAGGAGTGCCGCCCCTACGGCGTGACCGTGCTGGACTGCGGCGTGACGCCCGGTGACCAGGCCGCCCACAACGGCATGGTTGCCATGGTCGGCGGCGACGACGACAGCGTGCGCCGCGCCATGCCGGTGCTGGCCGACTTCGCCAAGAAGGTCGTGCACTGCGGCCCGCTCGGTGCGGGTATGGCCACCAAGATCGCGCGCAACGTCCTGACCTACGGTTCCTGGCGCGCCGCGCACGAGGCCGCCGCGCTCGCCGAGGCCGCCGGGGTGGATCCGCGGCTGCTCATCGAGGTGGTCGAGGAGGCCGACCCGACCGGCGCGACGACCTTCGCGTGGCTGCGCAACCGGGTGGACTCCCCGGAACTCGCCGCCGAGGCGGGCCCGCAGGTGCTGCGCCTGATGGACAAGGACCTGTCGGCGGCCCAGAGCCTGGCCGCCCAGCGCGGTGTCGAGGTGCCCATGGTGGAGGTGGCGCGCGACAAGGCCGCCGACACCCTCGGCATCGTCGAGGACCGCCCGGCCGACGACCGCACCGAGCGCGGGTTGGCGACCATGGACAAGGTCTACGGCACCGGACTGGCCGCCCACCTGCCCGAGGAACGCAGCCCGGCGCTGGCCATGACCGTCGATCACCTCTTCGGCGAGGTCTGGGCGCGCCCGGGCCTGTCCCTGCGCGACCGGCGGCTGGTGGTGCTCGGCGCCACGGCCATGCTGGGCCGGGCCGACCTGATCGAGGTGCAGGTGCGCGGCGCGCTGATCAACGGCGAGCTCACCGAGGACGAACTGGAAGAGATCGTCCTACAGCTGCACTACTACGCCGGCTGGGGCAACGGCACCGCGGTGCAGGCCGGCGTGGACGCCGCGCTGCAGAGTTGGCAGGGCGGCTTCGTCGCGCCCAACGACGGACAGTAACGCCGGTCAGTGACCGGCGGGCTGGTACATCGCGGTCGGGGTGCTGCGTCCGCGTAGCACCTCGTCGCCGGCGTGCTCCCAGCGCCGGCGCTCGGCGGCGTCGCTGGACTCGAGCACCGTGGCCGTGCACAGCACCCGCGCCGGGCTGATCTTGGCGCGGTCGGCCAGCCGGGCGGCCTCGTTCACGGGATCGCCGATGACCGTGTATTCGAACCGGAATTCCGCGCCGACGAACCCGGCGAAGACCCGGCCCGCCGATACGCCGATGCCGAAATCCAGCTGCAGTCCGTGCAGCCGGGCGGCCAGGTCGCGCGCGGTGGCCGCGGCGTCGGTGGCCGGGTCCTCAGCGGGCGCGGGCGCGCCGAACACCACCAGCGCCGCATCCCCCTGGAACTTGTTGATGAAGCCGCGCCGCTGATCGACGACGGCCACGATCGCCCGGTAGAAGTGGTCGAGCACGTCGGCCACCTCGGCGGGTTCGCGACTGGCGGCGAACTGCGTGAACCCGGTCAGGTCGACGAACAGCACGCAGACCTCGCGGACATCGCGGTACAGCGCCTCGTTCTGCTCCACCAGCACCTGCACCACGTCGTCGCCGACATGGCGGCCGAACAGATCCCGCAGCCGGTCGCGCTCGCGCAGCCCGGCCACCATCCGGTTGAACCCGCTTTGCAACAGCCCGATCTCGGAGCGTTCGTAGACGTCGACGCGGCGGCGGATGTCGCCGCGCTCGACGTCGGCCATGGCCTCGACGACCTCGCGCACCGGATCGGAGATCGACCGGGAGACCAGCACCATGCCGCGCAGCCCCCACACCACGGCCACCGCGCACAGCACCAGCACCGGGATCTCGACCGAGGAATTCTGGTCGATGATCCAGCCGTGCGAGCGGATCAGGATCAGCAGGGCCACCCCGACGCTGGGCAGCGCGCAGCACAGCACCCACATCATCAGCAGCCGGGCGATGACGCCCGGCGCGTTGTCCGCGGTGTCCAGCCGCACCCCGTAGGGGTCGGCGGCGGCGCTGAGCGGATGCAGGGTGCGCACCGTGAGCAACAGCGCGGTGCACACCGCGGCGGTCGCGCCGAAGAAGACGGCGGGACCCACCAGCACCGTCACGGTGAACGCGTCGTGCAGATTCGCCAGCACCACGGCCGCCCCGCTGGCCGCCCACGTCCCCGCCAGCAGCAGGGTGCCACGATGCGCGATACTCAGCGCGATCTTGCGTTGCTCCGGCGTCGGGGTCGCCCCGGCGACGTACCAGCGCAGGCTCGGCAGCACGTTGAGCACGCTGCCAACGGTGACCACGACCAGGGCGACCACGGCCAGCGCGATGATCAACCCGTTGTTGGCCTCGGTGAAGGGCGCCTGGTTCTCGTTGAGGGTCTCGCGGCGCAGGGCGGTCATCACCAGCACCACCTCGGTGACCGCGAGCAGGTGCGCCACGGTGACACCGGCGGCGTAGCGCAACGCGAGTTCGGTGGCGCTCGCCGGCGGCTCAGATTTGGTTGTCACGCACGCACCCCGGTCATCCGTCGAACAGAATATCCCTCTCGCCTGCGGCGACGGGGATTTACGTGGTAACAGGTGTTACGGCGTTTCGCCGGCCGGGCGGCCGTCGACGATCACGCCCGCTGCGGACTCGATCGGTTTGATCACCGAGGTGAAGTCCGATTCGGCGCCCTCCTCGGCCAGCGTGAGCTCCCAGCGCCGGGCGATCTCCTCGGCGATGTCGCTGGGCACACCGAGGACCCGGGCTTCCTCGAGGTAGAGCCGCACGTCCTTGACCATCAGCCCGGTGGCGAAGCCGTAGTCGAAGGTGCGCGGCAGCACCGCGCGGGGGAACTTGTCCCGGCTGGCGTGGGTGCCGCCGGAACTCGCGTTGAGGACGTCGATCATCACGGCGGGGTCCAAGCCCGCGCGCACACCCATCACCATCGCCTCGGCCGTGGCGGCCAGGGCCGTCGCCGCCAGCAGGTTGTTCACCAGCTTCATGGTCTGGCCCGCCCCGGCGGTTTCCCCGACGAACACCGGCCGCCCCAGCGTTCGCAGCACCGGTTCGACCACCTCGAAGTCGGCCCGCGGCCCCGACGCCATCATCGCCAGCGTGCCCTGCTCGGCGCCGTGCACACCGCCGCTGACGGGACAGTCCAGCGCCGCGATGCCGCGGGCGGCCAGCAGTTCGTGGACGCGCTGGGCGGTCGGGCTGCCGATGGTCGACAGGTCGACGAAGCGGGCGATCCGCGCGCCGTCCCGCACCGCCGCGGCCACCTGCAACGACGCCTGCGGGCTGGGTAGGCTCGCCAACACCGTGGCTGCCTGGTCGGCGACCTGCCGGGGATCCGCGCCGGCCCGCGCGCCGGCGCCGACCGCCGCGTCCATGACCTCCGCGCGGGTGTCGAACACGGTGACCGGGTGCCCCGCGGCGAGCAGGCGGCCCAGCATCGGGAAACCCATGTGGCCCAGGCCGATGAAGCCCAGCGCGGGGCCGGTCATCGGGCGTCGATCTCGGCGAACACCTCGCGCGCGATGCGGAAGCTGTCGACGGCCGCCGGCACCCCGGCGTACACCGCGACCTGCAGGAAGACCTCGCGAATCTCGTCGCGGCTGACGCCGTTGTTGAGTGCGCCGCGCAGATGGGTGCGCAGTTCGTGCGGCCGGTTCAGCACGGCGATCATCGCGAGGTTGAGCATGCTGCGGGTCGGCAGCGGCAGCCCCTCGCGCCCCCACACCGCACCCCAGCAGTACTCGGTTACGAGATCCTGCAGTGGACGGGAGAAGTCGTCGGCGTTGTTCGTCGCGTCCGCCACGTATTCGCGGCCCAGCACGGCGCTGCGGATGCGCTCACCGCGGGCGTAGGTGTCGTCGTCCATGGCCGTCTCCTCGGGGTGGGTGGAGGTCACTCTCCAAAACGGAGAGTCAGATTTTCACCGCTTGGGTTCGGCGGCGTCCAGGAACAGATCGGGGATGGGGTTGTCGCCGCCGCCGTAGCGGGACAGGTCGCTGACACCGGCCTCGGTGAGCACCTCGGCGTCGATGAAGCAGCCTGCGGTGACGTCGGCGGCCGGCCGGGACAGGATTGCGACGGCAGCGTCGCCCATGATCTCCGGGCTGCGCGAGGAGGCCGCGAGTTCGGTGCCGGCGGCCAGCGAGGTGACGGCCGCGGTGGCGATGTAGGTCTCGGGCCACAGGCAGCTGAAGCCGATGCCCGCGCTGTCCGCGGTGGCGCGGTACTCCTCGGCCCAGCCCAGCGACAGCAGCGTCATGCCGTACTTGGACAGCGTGTAGGACGGATGCACGCCCAGCCAGTACGGGCTCATGTTCAGCGGCGGGGCAATGGTGAGCACGTGCGGGTTGGCCGACTTGCGCAGGTGCGGGACACACGCCTTGGTCAGCAGGAACGTGCCGCGGACGTTGATGTCCATCATCAGGTCGAACTTCTTGGCCGACAGCGTCTCGGTGGGGTCGGTGGAGATGGCGCTGGCGTTGTTCACGCAGATGTCGATGCCGCCGAAGCGCTCGACCGCGGTGTCGACGACGCGCTGCACGTCCTCTTCCTTGCGCACGTCGCCGATGACGGGGACGGCCTTGCCGCCGGCGGCCTCGATCTCCTCGGCCGCGGTGTAGACGGTGCCGGCCAGCTTCGGGTGCGGTTCGGCGGTCTTGGCCAACAGCACCACGTTGGCGCCCTGGCGGGCCGCGGCCACCGCGATTGCCAGCCCGATCCCGCGGCTGGCGCCGGATACGACGAGGGTTTGGTCGCGCAGCGCGGCGGCGTTGGAACTGTCGGTCATGTCTCTCCCTTGGTCATTTGCACCGTACGATATTGGCATTCTCTTTTTTTGGAAGTACGTTATCCAAGCCTGATCAATAATCTATCCACGACTGGAGCGCGATGGATTACACAGCCTCGACCTCGTCCGGGATCCCGGTGGATCCGGTCTACGGTCCTCCTGACCCGCCGGTCGATCCGCCCGCGCCGGGCGAGTACCCCTTCACCCGGGGCAACTTCTCGTCCGGGTATCGCGGCCGACTGTGGACGTTCCGGCAGTACTCCGGCTTCGGCACCGCCGAGGAATCCAACCGGCGGTACCGCTACCTGCTCGACCAGGGCGGCACCGGCCTGTCCGTCGCGCTCGACCTGCCCACCCAGTGCGGTTACGACTCGGATGACGCCGAGTACGGCGAGGAGGTCGGCCGCGTCGGTGTCGCGGTCGACACGCTGGCCGACGCCGAGGTGCTCTTCGACGGCATTCCGCTGGACAAGATCAGCACCAGCTTCACCATCAACGGCACCGCGGCCATCCTGCTGGCGTTCTACGTCGCGGCCGCCGAGAAGGCCGGCGTGCCCCGGGAGAAGCTGACCGGCACCATCCAGAACGACATCCTCAAGGAGTACGCCTCCCGCGGCACCTGGATCTGGCCGCCCGAGCCGTCGCTGCGCTTGATCGCCGACACCATCGAGTTCTGTGCCGCGGAGGTGCCGCGGTTCAACGCGATCTCGGTGGCCGGGGCGCACTTCCGCGACGCCGGCGCCAACGCCGTGCAGGAGATGGCCTTCACCCTGGCCGACGGCGTGACCTACTGCGACACCGTCATCGAGCGCGGCCGGATGACCATCGACAAGTTCGCGCCGCAGATCTCGTTCTTCTTCTACACCCACGGCGACTTCTTCGAGGAGATCGCCAAGTACCGCGCCGGCCGGCGGCGCTGGGCCACGATCGTGCGGGAGCGCTACGGCGCCGGCAGCGACAAGGCGTCGATGTTCCGGTTCGGCTGTGTCTCCGGCGGCGCCTCGCTGTACGCGCCGCAGGCCCAGAACAACCTGGTGCGGGTGGCGTACGAGGCGATGGCCTCGGTGCTCGGCGGTGTGCAGTCGATGTTCACCGCGGCCTGGGACGAGCCGTTCGCGCTGCCCAGCGAGGAGTCGGCGACGCTGGCCCTGCGCACGCAGCAGATCCTGGCCTACGAGACCGGCGTGACGCGGGTCGCCGATCCGCTGGGCGGGTCGTACTTCGTCGAGGCGCTCACCGACGCCACCGAGGAGAAGATCATCGAGATCATGACCGATCTCGAGAACCACGGCGGCATGGTGCGGGCCATCGAGGACGGTTACCTGCAGGGGCTGATCGCCGACGAGGCCTACAAGGTCCACCAGGAGGTCGAGTCCGGCGTGCGACCCGTCGTCGGGGTCAACAAGTTCGTCTCCGACGAGCCGCCACCGGACATCTCCACCTACGAACTCGACGCCGAGGGCCGCGAACTGCAGCTCAAGCGGTTGGCCCGGGTCAAGGCCGAGCGCGACAGCGACGACGTGGCGGCCAAGCTGGCCGCGTTGTCGCGGGCGGCCGAGGGGACCGACAACCTGATGCATGCCCTGATCGATTGCGCCAACGCCTACTGCACCGTCGGAGAGATGGTGTCCGCGCTGAAGGCGGTCTGGGGCGAATTCCAACAACCGGTGGTGTTCTAGATGACTGACGTTGCAGACAATCCGGCGCGGATCCTCGTCGCCAAGCCCGGCCTCGACGGCCACGACCGCGGCGCCAAAATCGTCGCGCGCACGCTGCGGGACGCGGGATTCGAGGTGATCTACACCGGGATTCGCCAGCGCATCGAGGACATCGTGTCCATCGCCGTACAGGAAGATGTTGCGGTGGTGGGTCTTTCGATCCTGTCCGGTGCCCACGTGGCGCTGACGGCGCGGGTGGTCGAGGCGCTGCGCGAGGGCGACGCCGGCGACATCGCCGTCGTCGTCGGCGGCACCATCCCGCAGGGCGACGTGCAGAAGGTGCTCGACGCCGGGGCCGCGGCGGTGTTCCCGACCGGCACCCCGCTGGATGTTCTGGTTCGTGATGTCCGCGCGCTGACCGGGACCCCGGTCGCGACCGAGGGGAGTGCAAGCTGATGCGGCTTGGTGTGATGATCGGGGCCGAGCGCGGCGACATGTCCCGCAAGGTCAAGAAGTTGATCGCCGACATCGAGTGGGCCGACTCGGCGGGGCTGGCCACCGCGTGGATGCCGCAGGTGCCCGACGACTTCGACCTGTTGAGCATGGTCGCGCTGATGTCCGCGCACAGCACCCGCATCGAACTCGGCACCGCGGTGGTGCCGCTGCAGGCCCAGCATCCGATTGCCCTTGCCCGCCAAGCGCTCTCGGTGCACGCGATCTCCGGCGGCCGGCTCGCGCTGGGCGTGGGGCCGTCGCACCACTGGATCATCCGCGACATGCTCGGCCTGCCGTATGACAAGCCGGCCGCCTACACCCGCGACTACCTGCAGGTGCTCAACGCGGCGCTGAGCGGGCCCGGCCCGGTGGACGTCGAGAACGACAACTTCACCGTGCACAACCCGACGGCGCTGGCCGCGGAGACCCCGATGCCGGTGCTGGTCGCCGCCCTGGGCCCGGTGATGCTGCAGATCGCCGGCGAGCACGCCGACGGTACCTCGCTGTGGATGGCCGACGAGAAGGCCATCGGCGAGCACATCGCCCCGAAGATCAACAAGGCCGCCGCCGAGGCCGGCAAGCCCGCGCCGCGGATCGTCGCCGGCATCCCGGTCACGCTGTGCGCCAACTCCGAGATCGAGGAGGCCAAGGAGCGCGCCAACCGGATCCTGGCCGAGGCCGAGACGTCCCCGAACTATCAGCGCCTGCTCGATCGCGGGGATGCGCGCACCGTGGGGGATCTGTGCGCGGCCGGTGACGAGGAGTCGATCCTCAAGCGGTTCAAGGCGTTCGCCGATGCCGGCGTGACCGACCTGTCGGTGCGGCTGCTGCCCATCGGGGACAACCGCGACGAACTGGTCGCCTCGAAGTACCGCACCCGTGAGGTGATCGCCGAACTCGCCAAGCAGGTGTCGTGAGTCCGGGCCCGCTGGCCGGGATCCGGGTGCTCGAGGTCGGCACCATGCTGGCCGGGCCGTACGCGACGATGATGCTCGCGGACCTCGGCGCCGAGGTCATCAAGATCGAGCCGCCCACCGGGGATATCTCCCGGCAGGTCAGCGACAGCTACTTCGCGAGCCTCAACCGCGGCAAGCGCAGCGTCTGTTTGGAGCTGGGCACCGAGGAGGGGCAGCGCCGGCTCGGCGAGCTGGTGGCCGAATCCCATGCGCTGCTGGTGAATCTGAAGCCGTCGGCGATCCTCAAGCTCGGTCTGACCTACGAGGCGCTGCGGCGGCACAACGACAAGATCGTCTGCGTTGCGCTCACCGGGTTCGGGCTCTACGGCGGCGACGATCCGGCGTTCGACTACGTCGTGCAGGCCGCCACCGGGATCGCGGCGTTGACCGGCGATCCCGACGGGCCGCCCACGTTGCCCGGGTACTCGTCGGCGGACAACTCCACCGGATTGACCGCGGCCCTGGGTCTGTTGGCGCAGATCGTCTCCGGCCGCGGCGGGCAGATCGACGTGTCGCTGCGCGATGTGATGCTCTCGCAGCTGAACTATCACGCCTCGGCGTACCTGAACGACGGGGTCCGCCCGCAGCGGCGGCCCAACGGCGCGCACTCGTTCTACGTTCCGGCGCAACTGTTCCCGACCGCCGAGGGGCATCTGGCGCTGTTCATCACCCACGACGGATTCTGGCGTTCGTTCGCCACCGAGGCGGGCCTGACGGCCGGCGCGCAGGTGCCGTTCGCGACCATGGCCGAGCGCGCCGAGCGGCGTGACGAGGTGTTGGCCGTGGTGTCGGAGGCGCTGGCCACCGACACCGCGCAGGGCTGGGAGGCGCGGCTCAAGCCGTTGGGAATCCCCGCCGCGGCCGTGCGGTCGCTACCCGAGGCGCTGGACGCGCTGCCGGAGATGGTGGTGGCCGCGGGGCAGTATCGGCTGGTGGGCAGCTCGGTCCGGATCGACGGGTATCAGCCCGACTACCGGCCCCCGCCGACGCTGGACGAGTACGCCGAAACTCACCTGTCGGCCACAAAGGCCGAGTGACTTCCGGCGCAGCGTCGATCTCGGCGCGGGTGGCTCAGCAGTCGTAGTCGACGACGACGGGTCCGTCGGGGGTGCCCTGGCAGGTCAGCACGTAGCCCTCTTCGACCTCGTCGTCGTCCAGCGCGTCGTTGACCCGCATGGTGGCGGTGCCTGAGGTCAGCTTGGCCATGCACGTGCCGCAGTTGCCCGCCTCGCACGAGAACGGCGGGGTCATGCCGGCCCGGCGGGCGGCCTCGAGGATGGTCTCGCCCTCGCGCAACGGCACCTGCGCGGTCTTGCCGTCGAGCTGGATCGTCACGCCGCCGTCGTCGTTGCTCGCCGACGTCGGAGCGGTCTCGGTGTCGCTGGACATCTGAACTGTCATCACCCCATCCTCGGGCCTCGGTTTGCGGACTGGTATGTGTATTCTACCCTAACGAGAATAGTATTCTCATACCGCGATAGCATCTTCTCAAGTCTGCCAGGTCAGACGCCTGCAGCCGGCCGTGGCCCACAGGTCGTAAGGAGACGCTGACACTTCGAGCTGGCGAGGAGGACCGATGCCCGATCCGGTCGTTCTCGCATTCGAAGAGCGTACCTATCGGCGTTCGGAGCTCGCGGCCCTGACCGACGGGCTGGCCACCGAGTTGGCGGCCCGCGGCGTGCGGGCCGGCCAGCGCGTGGCGCTGATGTCGTCGAACCGGCCCGAGTTCGTCGTGGCGTTGTTCGCGGTGTGGCAACTCGGCGCCTCCGTGGTGCTGCTGAGCCCGGCCTGGAAGCGCGCCGAGGTGGCCGCGGCGCTCGCCCTGACCGAACCGCAGCACGCCGTCGGCGATCAGCCCGTGCTGGCCGAACTGATGCCGATGCGGCATCTGGACGAGCCGATCACCGCGGGTGCGCCCGCCTCGGCCGCCGCTCCCGCCGCCGACACGGAGGCGGTCCTGGTCTTCAGCTCCGGCACCACGGGGCTGCCCAAGGCCGTGCGGCACACCCACGGTTCGTTCCGGGCCGCCATCGAGCACTGGCGCACGGTGCTCGAACTCGGTGCGGAGGACCGGCTGCAGATCGTCACGCCGCCGACGCACATCCTGGGCCTGCTCAATATCGTCACGGTGCTCGACGCGGGCGGCTGGCTGCGCCTGCACCGACGCTTCGACATCGATGCGATGCTGCGGCACATCGAATCCGACGGCATCACCGTCGAGATGGCGGTGGCCCCGATCGCGTTGGCCATCGCTTCGCATCCCGACCTGGAGTCTTTCGACCTGTCCTCGCTGCGCTACCTCATGTGGTGCGCCACGCCGGTGACCGTCAGCGTGGCCGAGGCCGTGACCCGGCGTACCGGCATCGGCTGGACCACCGCCTACGGCGCCAGCGAGCTGCCGGTGCTGGCCTGCAACGATCTGCGCGACGGACCCCTGGACACCGTCGGCCGCGCCGCGCCCGGGGTGCGGTTGCGGGTGGTGTCCCTCGAGGACGGCACCGTGCTGCCCGCCGGCGAAACCGGTGAGATCCAGGCGCAATCGGAGTCGCTGATGACCGGTTACCTGCCGGCCGAGGCGACCCCGGCCGCGATGCACGACGGCTGGTACCGCACCGGCGATGTCGGCCACCTCGATGGCTGCGGGTACCTGCGGATCACCGACCGCGCCAAGGAGATGATCAAGGTGCGGGGCTTCCAGGTGGCCCCGGCCGAGATCGAGGCGGTGCTGCACGGGCACCCGGCGGTCAGCGACTGCGCCGTGTTCGGCGTGCCGCACCCGGCCGACGGCGAGTCCGTGGTGGCCGCCGTGGCCACCAACCAGAATGTGCCCGCCGAGGAGTTGATCTCGTTGGTCGGGGACACGCTGGCGTCCTACAAACGTCCCACCGAAATTGTTTTCGTGCCAGAGATTCCGCGCCTGCCCTCCGGCAAGGTGCTGCGTCGCGTGCTGAAGGAGCGCCATGGATGTACGTCTGACAACTGAGCAACAGCAGCTGCGAGATGCGGCGGCCAAGCTTGCCGATGACCTCGGACCGGGCTCGGTCGCCGAGCTCGACGACGAGGGTCGAATCACCCGGCTGGACAAGCAGATCGCCGTCACCGGATGGCGCTCATTGCGGTCCGACGAGGCCTCCGGCGTGGAGGTCGCGATCGTCGCCGAGGAGTTCGGCCGCGGCCTGGTGGACGCGCCGTTCCTGGGTCCGGTGCTGGCCGACGACCTGGCCCGCCGCCTCGACGGCGTGGATGCCGCCACGGCCACGGTGGCCGTCGACGGCCGCGCGGTCGACGCGCGGGGCAGCACCCGGGCCCTGGCGCTCGACGGTGCCACGGTGCTCGGCGCCGACGTCGCCGGCACCGCCGCGAACGCGGATCTGACCCGGGCCCGCGCGCAGGTGGGCGCGGCCGAGTCCCTGGGTTCGGTCACCGACGAGGAGGCGCAGCGGTGGTACGCGCTGGCGCTGGTCGTCACCGCCGCCGACCTGGTCGGGGTCTCCCGCGGCGCGCTGAACCTGGCCGTCGAGTACGCGAAAATCCGTGAGCAGTACGGCAATACGATCGGCTCGTATCAGGCCGTCGCGCACCTGCTGGCCGAAAGCCTGACCCTGACCGAGGGCGCGGTGAGCGTGCTGCGGCACGCCGCCTGGGCCGTCGACGAACTGCCCGCCGCGGAAGCGGTGCGCGCGGCCAAGGTGGCCAAGCTGTACTGCGCGCGCAGCGCCCGCACCGTCTGTGAGACCTCGATCCAGGTGCACGGCGGTATTGGCAACACCTGGGAATGCCTGGCGCACGTGTACCTGCGCCGCGCGCTGACCTCTACCGAATTGTGGCCCGTCAAGTGGGAGGACATCGATCTTGGACTTTCGTGATTCCGCCGAGGAAGCGGCGTTCCGGCAGCGCCTGCGGGAGTGGCTGGCCGTGCACGCCAAGGAATTTCCGACCTCCGGTGACGAGTACTGGGCCAAGGCCGGCGAGTGGCACCGCGCCCTGTACGAGGGCGGGTTCTTCGGGCTGTCCTGGCCCAAGGAATACGGCGGCCAGGAATTGCCGCCGGTCTACGACGTCATCCTCGACGAGGAACTGGCGCGGGCCGGTGCCCCGGCGCGGCCCAGCCTCGGGTACCTGGTCGTCGGACTCGGGCACCACGGCAGCAAGGAGATCCAGCAGCGCTTCCTGCCCGGCATGATCAACGGCACGGAACGCTGGTGCCAGGGCTTCTCCGAGCCCGGCGCCGGCTCCGACCTGGCGTCGCTGACCACCACCGCCGTGCTCGACGAGGACGGCAAGAACTACGTCATCAACGGGCACAAGATCTGGACGAGCTATTCCGATGTGGCCGACTGGTGCCTGGTGCTGGCGCGCACCGACCCGGAAGCCAAGCGGCACCGCGGGATCTCGGCGTTCATCTGCTCCATGCACCAGCCGGGTATCGAGCAGCGTCCGCTGCAGATGATCAGCGGTGTCACCAAGGAGTTCGGTCAGGTCAGCTTCGACGACGTCAAGGTCCCCGTCGAGAACATGGTCGGCGCCCCGGGTGAGGGCTGGCCGCTGGCGATGACGGTGGTCAGCCACGAGCGGGAACCGTCGACGCTGGGTTTCGCGGCGCGTTACGACAAGATCGTGCGCTCGCTGGCCAAGCGCACCGAGAACCCGTCGGAGGAGTTGGTGTGGGCGGCCGTCGAGGTGGAGATGCTGACCCACCACGTGCGGCGTCGGCTCTCCGAACAGCTCGACGGGTTGTCCCACGGCCCCAACGGATCCATCGACAAGCTGCTGATGACCTGGGTCGAGCAGACCGTCGGGCACGCGGCGCTGGACGTTGCCGGCACCGACGACGAGGAGATGCTGGGCGCCTACATGTACAGCCGCGCCCAGAGCGTCATGGGCGGCACGTCGCAGATCCAGAAGAACATCATCGCCTCGCGCATCCTGGGATTGGGAGTCTGAAATGTATGGAATGCCAGCAGAAATCGACGTTCAGGCCGATGGTCCGCTGCGGATCATCACGCTGAACCGACCCGATGCGCTCAACGCCGTCAACGACGCGTTGCACGTCGGCCTGGCGCACCTGTGGGAGGCGCTCAACGAGGACGCCGAGGCGCGCGTGGCGGTGCTCACCGGTGCCGGCCGGGCGTTCTCGGCCGGCGGCGACTTCAACTACCTCGACGAGCTGCGCAACGATGAGGCGTTGCGCACCAAGACCATCAAGCACGGCCGCGACCTGGTGATCGGCATGATCCGCTGCCGCATCCCGGTCGTCGCCGCGGTCAACGGGCCCGCGGTCGGTCTGGGGTGCAGCCTGGCCGGGATGTCGGACATCGTCTACATGGCCGAGACCGCGCATTTCGCGGACCCGCACGTGCAGATCGGTCTGGTGGCCGCCGACGGCGGTCCGCTGGTGTGGCCCAGCCAGATCAGCTTCCTGCAGGCCAAGGAATTCGCCCTGACCGCAACGAAGATCACGGCGCAGCGGGCCCTGGAGTTGGGCATGGCCAACCACGTGGTGGCCGACCCGCTCAGCGAGGCCATCGCCTGCGCGAAGAAGATCCTGGAGCTGCCGCAGCAGGCCGTCGAGGCCACCAAGCGGCTGATGAACATCCAGCTCGAGCGTTCGGTGATGGCGTCGCTGGACTACGCCAACCTCAGCGAGTACGTGTCGTTCGGGACCGCGGACTTCAACCGCATCGTCGACGGCCTCATCAAGAAGTAGTGATTTCGGCGTGGTGTACCCCCCGG
>JAEWRC010000053.1 GCA_023460175.1 Actinomycetes bacterium | reverse complement strand
GCCCGACCGGAGCACACAGGAAAAGCTGGGCAGACCAGCAGCTACACGCTGCCCACCAGCCCCGACCCCGGCGCAACACCGCACCCAGGCCCGCTCACCGGGGTCTATCCACGGATCGAGGCTTAGTCGAGTAGGGCTCGCAGATCCCGGGCGTTGCGCACGGCGTTGCCACCGCCGTCGTTGTTGAAATATGCCAGCACGGAACGGCCCTGGCGGCGCCACTCGTCGATGCGCCGCGCCCACCACTGCAAGTCGTCGGGGCTGTAGGAGCCGGCGTAGAGCGGCGCGTCATCGGGGCCGTGGAAGCGCACGTAGACCAGTTTCGCGGTGGCCCGCAGCACGCACGGCATCCCCGCGCCGCTCATCACCACGTACGCCGCTCCGTAGCGCTCGAGCAGGTCGTAGACCTCGGGTGCGTCCCACGACGGGTGCCGCAGTTCCATCGCGACGGCGGTGCCGGGTGGCAGCAGCTTCAGGAAGTGGTCCAGGCGCTCGTCGTCGCGCTGCAGGGCGGGGTGCAGTTGCACCAGCAGCGCGGCGCGCCGGTCGCCGAGTTCGGGCCAGCTGTCGGCGATCCGCTCGATCCACTGCTCAGGGTTGCGCAGCCGCCGGGCATGGGTCAGGCCGCGGGGTGCCTTCACCGTCATCCGGAAGCCCTCGGGCAGCTCGTCGCGCCAGCGCGCGAACGCCGCCGCCCGCGGCCAGTGGTAGAAGCTGGTGTTGAGCTCGACGGTGTCAAACTCCTGGGTGTAGCGCCACAGCCGCTTGGTCTTGGCCAGGCCCGGCTCGTAGAGCACGCCGTTCCAGTGGTCGTAGGACCAGCCCGAGGTTCCGATGTGCACCGCCATGGTGGGGCGTATACCCACCCGGCGGAAACCGCTACGGGTCGCGGGGCAGCCCCAGCAGCCGCTCGGCGATGATGTTCAGCTGCACCTCCGAGGTGCCGCCGTAGATGGTGGTCGCGCGGCTGGCCAGCAGGAACTGCGCCCACAGGCCCGACGGGGTCTCCTCGTCGCCGAGCACCCCGTCGGTCCCGAACGACGACACCGCGAACTCCGCGTAGCCCTGCCCGGTCTTCATCGACAACAGCTTGGAGATCGCGGCCGACGGCATCGCGTCCCCGCCCGCCAACGTCAGCAGCGTCGAGCGCATGTTCAGCAGCTTGGCCGCATGGCCCTCGGCGATCAGCTGCCCGGCGCGGTTCTGCTCGATCTGGTCGAAGTGCCCCTCGCCGACGAACTCGACGAACTTGTCCAGGCTGGGCAGGAACGGCGGCTCGCTGCTGCCGATCGAAACCCGTTCGGCGGTCAGGGTGTTGCGGCTGACCTCCCAGCCGCGGTCGACCTCGCCGAGCACCATGTCGTCGGGGACGAACACGTCGTCGATGAACACGGTGTTGAACATCGCGTTGCCGGTCAGTTCCCGCAGCGGCTTGACCTCGACGCCCTCGCTGGCCATGTCCAGCAGGAAGTAGGTGATGCCATTGTGTTTCGGCGCTGACGGATTCGTCCGCGCCAGCAGCGCGCCCCACTGCGAGAACTGCGCGCCGGTGGTCCAGATCTTCTGTCCGGTGATGCGCCAGCCGCCGTCGACCTTGGTGGCCTTGGTGCTCAGGCTGGCCAGGTCGGAGCCGGCGCCCGGCTCGGAAAACAGCTGGCACCAGATCATCTCGCCGCGGAACGTGGGCGGCAGGAAGCGCTGCTTCTGCTCGTCGGTGCCGAACGCCACGATGGACGGGATGATCCAGGCCGCGATGCCCATCTGCGGGCGCTTGACCCGGCCGGTGGCGAACTCCTGGGCGATGATGATCTGCTCGATCGGGCTGGCGGCCCGCCCCCACGGCTTGGGCAGGTGCGGTTGCACCCAGCCGGCCTCGGCGATCGCGGTGTTGCGTTCCTCGCGGGCAATGGCTTTCAGCGCCGCGACCTCCGCGCGGATCTCCTCGCGCAGTTTCTCGGTGTCCGGATCGAGGTCGATGTCGATGCCGCGCATCCCGGTGGCGGTGGCGGCGTCGACCACGCGCTGCGGGTAGTCGGCGGCGCGGCCGAACGAGGCCGCGATCACCAGCGCGCGTCGGTAGTACACGTTGGCGTCGTGCTCCCAGGTGAAGCCGATGCCGCCGTGCACCTGGATGCAGTCCTCGGCGCAGTGTTGCGCGGCGGCCGGGGCCAGCGTGGCGGCCACCGCGGCGGCGAAGTCGATGTGCGCGCCCTCGAGGTCGGAGTCGCCGCGGGCGACCTCGTCGATGGCGCGGGCGGCGTCCCACACCGCGGCGGTGGCCCGCTCGGTGACGGCAATCATGTTGGCGCACTTGTGCTTGACGGCCTGAAACTGTCCGATCGGCCGGCCGAACTGCTCGCGGATCTTGGCATACGCGGTGGCGGTGTCGGTGGCCCAGCGCGCGACGCCGACGGCCTCGGCCGACAGCAGGGTCGACATCAGCGCGTGCGCGGCCGAGCGGCTCAGGTTCGACAGCACCCGGTCATCGTCGACCTCGACGGCGTTGGCGCGCACGTGCGCGACGGGACGCAGCGGATCCACACTCTGCACCGGTTCGATCTCGAGGGTGTCGGCGTCGAGCACCACCCACTCGGCGCCGGAGGTCGCCGAATCGAGGCCGGCCACCGGCAGCACCAGCACCGAGGCCTGGGCCGCGGCCGGCACCGCGCGGACCTCGCCGCGGATCACCAGGGCCTCGCCCTGCCGCGTCGCGGTCAGCCCGGAATCGATGGCGTAGGCCGCGATGGTCTCGCCGGACGCCAGCCCCGAGAGCACCGGCGCGTTCGGGTCGTGCGCGGCAATCAGCGCACTCGCGATCGCCGACGGCACGAACGGACCGGGCACCGCGCCGTAGCCGAATTCGGCGAGCACGACGGCCAATTCGAGGATTCCGAAGCCCTGTCCGCCCACCGACTCGGCCAGGTGCAGCCCCTGCAGACCCTGCTCGGCGGCGGCCTTCCAGTACGGCGGCGGGTTGGGGATCGGGGTCTCGAGCGCCTCGTGCAGCACCTCGGCGGGCGCGACGCGCGCCACCAGGGAGCGCACCGAATCGGCCAGGTCTACGTGCTCAGGATTGATTGCGATCGGCATCGCCTCGCCCTTCCCTCCAATAACCAGTGGGTTGGCGACGAGCCTACTCGGCAGTCAGTTCCCGGTGGGTCAGGCGGGCTCGGCGTCGTTGACCACGAAGTAGGGGGCCTGCCCATCGCGCAGGCGCCGGCAGTTCTGCAGCGCCGCATCGAGGTAGCGGTCCAGCGTGTCGGCGGTGTACCAGCTGACGTGCGGCATCAGCAGCACGTTGTCCAGGCCGAGCAGCGGGTTGTCGGCCGGCACCGGTTCCTCGGCGTAGACGTCGAGGCCGGCGGCGCCCAGCTGACCGGACTGCAGCGCCGACACCAGCGCCTCCTGGTCGACGATGCCGCCGCGCGCGGTGTTGATCAGGATGGCGCCCGGCTTCATCTTCGCCAGCTTCTCGGCGTCGATCAGACCGGCGGTCGCATCCGTCAGCGGCGCGTGGATGGAGACGATGTCGCTCTTGGCCAGCAGGTCGTCCAGCGGCACCCAGCTGACGCTGTGCTCGTCGCGCTTGGTCGAGGTGTGCAGGACCTGGGTGCCCATCGAGCGCACGATCTGCTCGACGCGTTTACCGATGCTGCCGAAGCCGACGAGCCCGACGGTGCAGCTCCCGAGATCGCGGACGCGGTCGCCCAGGCTCGGGTCGTTGGGCCAGCCCGTCCCGGCGCGGGTGGCCTTATCCAACTCGGGCAGCCGGCGCAGCGCCGCGAGCATCAGCATCACAGTGCACTCGGCCACCGACGCGGCGTTGGCGCCCGGGATGTTCGCCACGACGACGCCGCGCTTGGCGGCGGTCTCGACATCGATGGTGTTCACGCCGGTGCCCAGCTTGTGGATCAGCTTGAGCTTGGGGGCCTTCTCCAGGTCGGACCCCGACACCGGGCGCAGGACGTGCCAGAGGACCTCGGCCTCGGGCAACTCGCGGTAGAAGGCCTCGTCGTCGTCCTCGGCCACCCAGCGGACGTCGAGCCAGTCGGACTCGGCGGCGATTCGTTCGGTCGCCCGGTCGCCCGGCTTGAAGTGCGCGAGGACCCTCAGGCCCATCGTTTCCTGATCCATGCCGCGATCGTATCCGCCTGCTCGTGGCGGGCACCGGGGGTCGTGAAGTAGTGGTCGGTGTCGATGTCGACGCGGGACTTGTCGGTGCTGGCCAGCGCGTCGTGGATGCGCGCGGCGTCCGACGGGAAGACCCCGGTGTCCTGTTCGGCGTTGATCACCAGGGCCGGGCTCTGGATGCGGGCCAGGTGCGGTTCGGCGCGGGTCTGGGCGTGCCGCAGGCTCCACATGCCCAGCCAGTTGCGCAGCGTGGTGGCCGCGGCGATGCCGCGGGTGGAGCGGTTGGCGCGGCGCGGTTCACCGGCGTAGCAGAGGTTCGGGGTGCGCTTGGTGGGCTCGATGGTCGGATCGACCATCCGCGGGTCGGCCCAGGTGCGGCACACCGTGAAGGGCCGGTCGGAGAAGCCCGCGGCGCGCACGCGCTGCAACTCGGCCTCGGCCCAGTCGGTGATGGCCTCGTTGCGGGCGATCTGTGCGCGCCGGTAGCGGGCCACGAATTCGTCGGAGAACGGCGGGCCGTTGCGCTCGTCGAACAGGTCCAGTTCCGGATCGGTGGCCACCGGGTCGTTCTCGTCGACGACGGCGCCGTCCATCCACGCCGTCAGCACGTCGGGCCGGCCCGGGTGCGCGGCGCTGGCGACGTAGCCGTCGGCGGTGAGCAACTCGGCCCGGCCCGCACCGTCGACGGCGTGGGCCTGGTAGGCGGCCATCAGCGAGCCGCCGCCGGAATTGCCGAGCAGCACAATGGTTTCCACGCCGGCCACCTCGCGCAACCAGCGCACCCCGACGCCGATGTCCACCAGCGCGTGGTCCAGTACGAAGCTGCTCTCGAAGCCCCGGAAGCGGGTGTTCCAGCCGAGGAATCCGATGCCGCGGGCGGCCATGTACTCGGCGAGATAGTGCTCGGAGAAGTCGATCTGATAGTGCGTGGCGATCATCGCGACGCGGGGGCGCTGACCGGCGGCGTGGTGATAGAGGCCCTGGCAGGGATGCCCGCCGGCGCCCGCGCGCCCGCCGGTCGGCGAGTCCATGCCGATGAACTTGCGAACGATCTCGGTGGTCATCAGGGCTCCTTGCTGAAGATCGCGCGGTAGAAGATGTGGGACAGCGTGCGGATGCAGGCCTCGTCGTCGACGTCCCCCTCGTGCCCGCCGGAGCGGCCGGCCAGTTGCAGATAGCAGAACTGATTGAGCATCGACACGATGGCCTGGGCCAGCAGGCGGGGTTCGTCGTCGGGGCAGTAGCCCTGCTGTTGCGCGCGGATCACCATGTCGGTGATGTATTCGGTGGGGACGGCGCACATTTGCTCCCAGTAGTGGGCGAAGTCGTCGTTCACCATGGCGAGTTGCGAGACGCCGACCATCTCGGCGAGGCGGTGCCGGTAGGTGTACCAGTGCGCGGCCGCGGCCTCGTGCACGCGGTCGGCGTCGGTCAGGCCGTGCCGGGTGGCGCCCTGGGCGCGGTCGGTCGCCTCGTCGCGGAAGCGCTGCGCCCAGACCCGGACCATCGCCTCCTTGGAGTCGTAATAGTTGTAGAACGACGCCGTCGACCGGCCGGCCTCGGCCGCGATGTCGGCCACGGTGGCGGCCAGTACGCCCTTGCGCGCGATCACCGCGCGGGCCGCCGCGTCGATGGCGGCCTGGGTCGCCCTACCCCGTCGGGTCGGTTGGGTCGGTTGGGTCACCGAAATGTTCCTCGCTGATCTCTTGGGCGCAACTGAACCTGATGTTACATTCAGTTTATGATCAAGCCGCACAACACCAACACCGAGTTCGACCTGGGCGGCATCCACCACACCGCCCTGGTCTGCGCCGACATGGCACGCACCGTGGACTTCTACTCCGGCGTGCTGGGCATGCCGCTCATCAAGTCGCTGGATCTGCCCGGCGGGATGGGGCAGCACTTCTTCTTCGACGCCGGCGGCGGGTCCTGCGTGGCGTTCTTCTGGTTCGCCGAGGCTCCCGACCGGGTGCCCGGCGTCTCCTCGCCGGATGCGCTGCCCGGCCTCGGCGAAATCGTCAGCGCGGTGAGCACCATGAACCACCTGGCCTTCCACGTGCCGGAGGAGAAGTTCGACGACTACCGGCGCAAGCTCAAGGACAAGGGCGTGCGGGTGGGGCCGGTGCTCAACCACGACGAGAGCGAATGGCAGGTGGCCCGCGAACTGCACCCCGGCGTCTACGTGCGGTCCTTCTACTTCACCGACCCGGACGGCATCACCCTCGAATTCGCCTGCTGGACTCGACAATTCGAGGCTTCTGACACCACCACGGTGCCCAAGACGGAAGCCGACCGCCGGGTGCCGGCGCCTTAGCCGCGGAACAGGCCGGGGTCGTTGAGGTCGGCGAGGATGTCGACCAGCAGGTCCACGAACTGGTCGACGCCGAGCCTCACCTCACCGGCCAGCCACGCGCTGATGGCCTGCTGCAAACCGCCCAGCACGAAGTGCGTGGTGCCGGCCAGTCGATTGCTACCGCCCACGTGCAGCGCGTCCTGGATGTGGCGGCCGGCCAGCGCGATGAACAGCCCCTGGTGCTTGAGCCGCAGCCGCAGCAGCGTCGCGTTGGACAATTGCTTGCTGAACAGCAGCCGGCCCACCCGGGCGTCGTCGGAGATGGTGCGGATCAGGTTCGTGATGCCCGCCCGGTTCTGGTCGGTGGGCGAGGCGGTCGCGACGGCGGCCTGGGTGGTGGTCGCCAACTGCGCGGTGACGGTGTCGAAGACGGCCTCGACGAAGGCTTCCTTGTCGGTGAAGCTCTCGTAGAAGTAGCGCACCGTCAGGCCCGATTGCGCGCAGATGGCCCGAACGGTGAGTTGATCGGGGTCGGTCTGGCCGCCGAGCAATTCCAGACCTGCGTCCAGAAAGCGCTGCCGACGCTGCGCGAGCCGCTCGGAGGCGTCGACCCCGCGGTACGGGCGAGCCATGCCACCCATCTTGACACTGAATCGACGGCTCGGGCAATATCAGGAAACAACTGTTGTCACATTTAGTCGACGGGTGGACCATGACGATCAGTGAAGTAAGTCCCGCGCCGGTGCGCCGCGGATCGGTGCTGGGCCGAGGGGCCAGCATCGACGACGGCCTGATGGGCGTCGCGCTGCTGGCCGGACCTGCCAATGTGATCATGCAGCTGGCGCTGCCCGGGGTGGGGTACGGCGTCATGGAAAGCCGCGTCGAGAGCGGCCGGGTGGACCGGCATCCCATCAAGCGGGCGCGGACCACCTTCACCTACCTGGCGGTGGCCAGCCGCGGCTCCGACGAGCAGAAGGCCGCGTTCCGCCGCGCGGTCAACGGCGCGCACGCGCAGGTCTACTCGAATGAGGAAAGCAAGAGCCCGGTCAAATACAACGCCTTCGACAAGGACCTGCAGCTGTGGGTCGGGGCCTGCCTGTACAAGGGTGGCGTCGACATCTACCGCACGTTCATCGGGGAGATGGACGAACAGACCGCCGACCGGCACTACGCCGACGGCATGCCCCTGGCGACCACGCTGCAGGTGCCCGAACAGATGTGGCCGGCCGACCGCGCCGCCTTCGAGCAGTACTGGCAGGAGTCGCTGGAGAAGGTCCACATCGACGACGCCGTGCGGGAGTACCTGTATCCGATCGCGGCCAACCGGCTGCGCGGCGTGAGGATGCCCGCCTTCCTGCAGAAGCGCCACGAGGCGCTGTGGCTGCTGATCACCACGGGCTTCCTGCCGCAGCGTTTCCGCGACGAGATGCGGCTGCCCTGGGACGCGAAACATCAGCGCCGCTTCGACCGCCTGATGGCCGTGCTGCGCACGGTCAACAACCTGCTGCCCGGATTCCTGCGGCAGTTCCCGTTCAATGTGCTGCTCAAAGACCTGGACCGCCGGGTGCGCGCCGGCAAGCCGCTGGTCTGACGTTCCGCAGCTCAATTCCCACGTCGGGAGACTTTGGGCGAACTTGCGCCTGTGGTCCTGGCCACATACCCTGACCCGGGCCTGAGGGGTTCGGCGAACCTGCAGGTCAGGGCGTTGTGCGGCATATGCACACGCCCTCATCTCACCGGACCGAACATCTCGACAGTTAGCTTATGCAATGCTAACTTCAGCAAAGTTAACGTGAAGTACTTCACGACCATGTAAGAGGCCTAGGAGAACGGGTGGGGTGGCCGTGCGCTGCGTCCCGCCGGAAATGACTATGGGAACCGCAGAAAACGGGAGTGACATTCTCACGGTGCACACCGCCACCCGGGTCGACGACGACGTCGTCAGCCGGTTCGCGACGTGCGCCAAGGCGCTCGGTCTGAAGGTGTACGAACGCCAGCGGCCCGCGGACCTGACCGCGGCCCGCTCGGGGTTCACCGCCCTGACCCGCATTGCCCACGAGCAGTGCGACGCCTGGATCGGCCTCGCCGCCGCCGGCGACACCGCGCCGCACGTGCTGCAGAACATCGCCGCGACGGTCGACACCGCCGGGGTCCTGCAGCGCAAGATCGAGCTTCCCGTCAAGACCCTCGGTTTCACCTATGACACCGGGCTGTACCTCCAGCTGCGGGCCACCGAGCCCGACGACTTTCGGCTCGCCTACGTCGCCGCCCTGGCGACCGCCGGCCGCTTCGCCGACGCCGACGCCATCGTCGCCGAGATCCTGGAGCGCCGCCCGGGCTGGCACGACGCCCGCTGGGTGCGCGCCGCGCTGAACTTCCGCGCCGAGCGCTGGGCCGACGTCGTCAAGCTGCTGACCCCCGTCGTCAACGACAAGGGCCTCGACGACACCTTCGCGCACGCCGTCAAGGTCGCCCTGGGCACCGCGCTGGCCCGGTTGGGCATGTTCGCGCCCGCGCTGTCCTACCTCGAGGAGCCCGAGGGCCCCGTCGAGGTCGCCGTCGTCGACGGCTCGCTGGCGAAGGCGCTGGCCCTGCGCGCGCACGGCCTCGAGGAGGACGCCGCCGAGGTCCTGCAGGATCTCTATGCCGCCAACCCGGAGAACGAGCAGGTCGAAGAGGCCCTCTCGGATCCGACGTTCGGCATCGTCACCACCACCGCGGCCCGCATCGACGCCCGCACCGACCCGTGGGACCCCGAAACCGAGCCCAGCGACGCCGATTTCGTCGATCCCGGCGCGCACGAGCGCAAGGCCATGCTGCTCGCCGAGGCCGAGGAGCAACTCGGTGAGTTCATCGGCCTCGAAGAGGTCAAGGACCAGGTCTCGCGGCTGAAGAGCTCCGTGGCCATGGCCCTGCTGCGCCAGGAGCGCGGCCTGGCCGTCGCGCAGCGCTCGCACCACCTGGTGTTCGCGGGCCCGCCCGGAACCGGTAAGACGACCATCGCCCGCGTCGTCGCCAAGATCTACTGCGGTCTGGGGCTGCTGAAGAAGGAGAACGTGCGCGAGGTGCACCGCGCCGACCTGATCGGCCAGCACATCGGCGAAACCGAGGCCAAGACCAACGCCATCATCGACAGCGCGCTGGATGGCGTGCTGTTCCTCGACGAGGCGTACGCCCTGGTGGCCACCGGCGCCAAGAACGACTTCGGCCTGGTCGCCATCGACACGCTGCTGGCGCGCATGGAGAACGACCGCGACCGACTCGTGGTCATCATCGCCGGCTACCGCGCCGACCTGGACCGCTTCCTGGACACCAACGAGGGTCTGCGCTCGCGGTTCACCCGCAGCATCGACTTCCCGTCCTACACCCCGGGCGAACTCGTCGAGATCGCCTCCGCGATGGCGAGCCAGCGCGACAGCGTGTTCGAGCAGGCCGCCCTCGACGACCTGCAGGTCCTGTGCAACCACCTGGCCACCAGCACGATGCCCGATGCCAACGGCGTGGACCGCCGCAGCCTCGACATTGCCGGTAACGGCCGTTTTGTCCGCAACGTGGTCGAGCGTTCCGAGGAGGAGCGCGAGTTCCGGCTCGATCACTCCGAGCAAGCGGGCACCGATGAATTCACCGATGAGGAGCTGATGACGATCACCGCCGGCGATGTGGGGTACGCGGTCACGCCGTTGCTGCGCGGACTTGGCCTGACGGTGCCCGCATGAGCGGCACCCACCGTCGTCCCCTCGGCGGGGGCGACGACGACGTCGAGAACAACGAGGACCGCCGGTCCTTCGCGTCGCGCACCCCGGAGAACAAGAACCCCGAGGGCGTCACCTATCGCCGCGGCTTCGTCACCAAGCATCAGGTCACCGGCTGGCGCTTCGTCGTGCGCCGGCTGGCCTCCGGTGTGGCGCTGCACGACACCCGCATGCTGGTCGATCCGCTGCGCACCCAGACCCGCGGCGTGCTCGTCGGCGTCCTGGCGGTGGTCACGGGACTGCTCGGCTGCCTGGTCTTTTCGTGGATCCGGCCCGGCGGCGACGTCGGCAACAGCGTGGTCCTCACCGACCGCGACAGCTCAGCGATGTACGTCCGGGTCAACGACCGGCTGCACCCGGTGCTCAACCTCACCTCGGCGCGGCTGATCGCCGGTGAGGCGGCCAAGCCGGCCGGCGTGCGCAGCGCGCAGCTGGACAAGCTGGCGCGCGGCAACATGGTCGGTATCCCCGGTGCGCCCGAGCGGATGGTGCAGAACTCCGTGCGCGACGCGGACTGGACCGTGTGCGACGGCATCGGTTCCACCACCCCCGGTGTCACCGTGATCGGCGGCGCGCCCGCCGAGGGCAGCGAGCGGGCCGCGGCGCTGCCGGAGGATCACGCGATCCTGGTCGACAGCGGTGCCGGCACCTGGCTGCTGTGGAACGGCCGGCGCAGCCCCATCGACCTGGCCGACCGCGCCGTCACCGCGGCGCTCGGCTTCGAGGCGAACATCCCTGCGCCCCGGCCTATTTCGCCCGGGTTGTTCAACGCGATCCCCGAGGGCGCGCCGCTGCGCGCGCCGGCCATTCCGGAAGCGGGCAGCGCCCCGCGGTTCCCGCTGACCGTCCCGGCCCCGGTCGGTGCCGTCGTCGTGGCCTACGGCACCGACAACACGCTGGACCACTACGCGGTGCTGCCCGACGGGCTGCAGCCGGTCTCGCAGGTGCTCGCCACCCTGCTGCGCAACACCAACTCCTTCGGCCTGGACCAGCCGCCGCGGCTGGACGCCGACGAGATCGCCCGGCTGCCGGAGTCGCGGATGCTGGACACCGCGGCCTTCCCGGCGCAGCGGCTGACCATCGCCGACGCCGATTCGGCGCCCATCAGCTGCGTGCGGTGGACCAAGGCCGTCGACGCCAGCACCAGCTCGCTGAGCCTGCTCTCGGGTGCCGCGCTGCCCATCGCGGATGGTGTCCGCACCCTGGACCTGGCGCCCAGCCGGTCGGGGATCACCGCCGCCCGGGTCGCGCTGCCCGTCGGCACCGGGTACTTCACCCAGACCGTCGGCCAGGAGCCGACCTCGCCGATCGCCGGTTCGCTGTTCTGGGTCGCCGATACCGGCGTGCGCTACGGCATCGAAGGTGCCGACCAAGACGAACTCGCCAAAACCGTTGAGGCGCTGGGCTTGACCCCGCCCGCGACGGCCATCCCGTGGTCGGTTCTGTCACTGTTCAGCGCGGGTCCCGCATTGTCGAAGGCCGATGCGTTGACCGCGTACACCAGCACGGGCGGGATGGAGAGCCGATGAGCAGGTTGATTTTCGAGGCCCGCCGGCGGCTGCCGCGGCCCGAGGTTCGCAAGGGCACGATCGCCATCGAGGCCCCGCCGGAACTGCCGCGCGCGGTGCCGCCGTCGCTGCTGCGCCGGGCCCTGCCGTACATGATCGTGATCCTGATCGTCGGCATGATCGTGGCGATGGTCGCCACCGGCATGCGGATGATCTCCCCGCAGATGCTGTTCTTCCCGTTCGTGCTGCTGCTGGCGGCCACCGCGCTCTACCGCGGGAACAACAACAACCTGCGCACCGAGGAGATCGACGCCGAACGCGCCGACTACCTGCGGTACCTGTCGGTGGTGCGCGACAACGTCCGCGCCCAGGCCGCCGATCAGCTCGCGGCCCTCGAGTGGTCGCACCCCGACCCGCAGGACCTGGCCACGGTGCCCGGTTCGCGGCGGCAGTGGGAGCGCGATCCGGACGACTCCGATTTCCTGCTGATCCGCACCGGCCGCAACGATGTGCCGCTGGACACCGCCCTGCGCGTCAAGGACACCGTCGACGAGGTCGACCTGGAACCGGTGTCGCACAGCGCATTGCGTGGCCTGCTGGATGCCCAGCGCACCGTGCGCAGCGCGCCGACGGGTCTGGATCTGACCAAGCTGTCCCGGATCACCGTCGTCGGCGACACCGACGAGGTGCACGCCGCGGTGCGGGCCTGGATCGCGCAGGCCGCCACCTGGCACGACCCGGGTGTGCTGGGGATCGCCCTGGCCAGCCCGGAGCTGGAATCCGACAGCTGGTCCTGGCTCAAATGGCTTCCGCACGTGGATATTCCGGGTGCGGTCGACGGGGTGGGCCCGGCGCGTTTCCTGACCGCCAACCCCAACGAGCTGATCTCCAAGATCGGGCCGGTGCTGGCCGAGCGGCCGCTGTTCGACGGCTCGGACCCCGGCGCCCTCGGGCTGCGGCACCTGCTGATCGTCGTCGACGACCCGGGCTACGACCTGTCGACGTCGGTGCTCTCGGCCGGGCTGGCCGGTGTCACCGTCATCCAGATTTCCGACACCCAGCCGCACCGCGAGCAGTACCCGGACCCGGAGAAGCCGATCTTCCAGATCGCCGACGGCGGCCTCGAGCGCTGGGGCGCCAAGGGTTGGCAGTCCGCGGTCAGCCACGCCGACGCGCTGTCCACCGACGAGGCCGCGCACCTGGCCCGGCTGCTGTCCCGGTGGGATTCCAACACCACCCACGCCGGCCTGCGGTCGGCGGCGACCAGCGGCGCGACCTTCACCACGCTGCTCGACATCCAGGACGCCACGCAACTGGACGTGCCGACGCTGTGGGCGCCGCGGCGCCGCGAGGACGAACTGCGGGTCCCGATCGGCGTCACCGCCACCGGCGAGCCGCTGTACTTCGACCTCAAGGACGAGGCCGAGGGCGGCATGGGTCCGCACGGCCTGATGATCGGTATGACCGGCTCCGGCAAGTCCCAGACGCTGATGGCGATCCTGTTGTCGCTGTTGACGACTCACTCCGCGGACCGGCTGATCGTGATCTACGCCGACTTCAAGGGCGAGGCCGGCGCGGACATCTTCCGCAACTTCCCGCAGGTCGTCGCGGTGATCTCGAACATGGCCGAGAAGAAGTCGCTGGCCGACCGGTTCGCCGACACCCTCCGCGGTGAGGTGGCGCGCCGCGAGAACGCACTGCGCGACGCGGGCCGCCGCATCCAGGGCAGCGCGTTCAACTCGGTGACCGAGTACGAGGCCGCCATCGAGGCCGGTCACGACCTGCCCCCGATGCCCACGCTGTTCGTGGTCGCCGACGAGTTCACGCTGATGCTCGCCGATCATCCCGAGTACGCCGAGCTGTTCGATTACGTTGCGCGCAAGGGCCGTTCGTTCCGGATCCACATCCTGTTCGCCTCGCAGACCCTGGACGTGGGCAAGATCAAGGACATCGACAAGAACACGTCGTACCGGATCGGTCTGAAGGTGGCCAGCCCCTCGGTGTCGCGCCAGATCATCGGTGTCGAGGACGCGTACCACATCGAATCGGGCAAGGAGCACAAGGGCGAGGGCTTCCTGGTGCCGGCCCCGGGTGCCGAGCCCATCAAGTTCCGCAGCACCTACGTCGACGGTATCTACGACCCGCCGCGGCGGCCGAAGTCGATTGTGGTTCCGGCGGATCCGCGCCCGCAGGTGTTCACCGCCACCGAGGTCGACGCCGACCAGGACATCGTCGTGGTGCCGGTGGCCAACAACGGTGAGGGCAGCTACAGCGGCCCGCCGCAGAAGCTCATCGCCACGATCGGCACGCAGCTGACGGCCTATGGCCCGCAGGCGCCCGCGCTGTGGCTCGAGCCGTTGGACCAGCCCATCGGGCTGAGCACGGTGCTGAGCAATGCCGGTGTCGGCGAGGGGCAGCTGCGCTGGCCGCTCGGCGAGATCGACAAGCCGTTCGAGATGCGCCGCGATCCGTTGATCTTCGACGCGCGTTCGGCGGCCGGCAACCTGCTGATCCACGGCGGTGCCAAGTCGGGTAAGTCGACCGCGCTGCAGACGTTCATCCTGTCGGCCGCGGCGCTGCACTCGCCGCGCGACGTGTCGTTCTACTGCCTGGATTACGGCGGCGGACAGCTGAAGAACCTCGAGGACCTGGCGCACGTCGGCAGCGTCGCCTCCCCGCTGGAACCCGAGCTGATCCGTCGCACCTTCGGCGAGCTCGAGCAACTGCTCGAGCAGCGCCAGCTGGCCGGGGCCGGCCAGGCGCACTCGCGGGTGTTCCTGGTGATCGACAACCTGTACGCGTTCGGCCGGGACAACACCGACCAGTTCAACACGCGCAACCCGATGTTGAACCGCGTCACCGAGTTGGCCAACAACGGCCTGGCCTACGGCATCCACGTCATCATCACCACGCCGAACTGGCTGGAGGTGCCGCTGGCCATGCGCGACGGCCTCGGGATGCGGCTGGAGCTGCGGCTGCCCGATGCCCGGGACAGCAACGTCCGGGTGGTCGGGGCGCTGCAGCGGCCCGCCGACGCGGTGCCCTACGACCAGCCCGGTCGCGGCCTGACCATGGCCGCCGAGCACTTCCTGTTCGCCGCACCGGAATTGGACCGCATCGCCGAGATCAACGCGCGGTACCCGGAGGTCCGGGCCCCGCGGGTGCGGCTGCTGCCGACCGACCTGTCGCCCGCCGACGTCGCCCCGCTGTACCTGGGCGCCGAGCGGATCGTCATCGGTCAGCGCGAGGCGGACCTGGCCCCGGTGCCGCTGGACTTCCGCGATCAGCCGATGCTGCTGGTGCTCGGCGACACCAAGTCCGGCAAGACCACGCTGCTGCGGCACCTCATCCGCACGGTGCGGGAGAACTCGACCGCCGATCAGGTGGCGTTCACGGTGATCGACCGCCGGCTGCACATGGTCGAGGAGCCGCTGTTCCCGGACAACGAGTACACCGCCAACATCGACCGGATCACCCCGGCGATGCTGGGCTTGTCGGCCATCATCGAGGGCCGTCGCCCGCCGGCCGGGCTGTCGCCGGCGGACCTGGCCCGGTGGACCTACACCGGGCACACCCACTACCTGATCATCGACGACGTCGACCAGATCCCGGACACCCCGGCGATCTCCGGCCCCTACGTCGGGCAGCGGCCCTGGACGCCGCTGATCGGGCTGCTCTCGCAGGCCTCGGATCTGGGTCTGCGGGTGATCGTCACCGCTCGGGCCACCGGCTCCGGGCACGCCTTGATGACCAATCCGCTGATGCGGAGAATGAACGAGTTGCAGGCCACTACCTTGATGCTGTCCGGCAATCCGCAGGACGGCGGCAAGGTCCGCGGCCACCGTTTCACGCGGCTGCCTGCCGGCCGCGCGGTGTTGCTGGACGACACCGACACACCCACCCATGTCCAGCTCGTCAATCCGTTGATCGGCGTGAGTTCGCAACGAGGAAGGGAGTAACCATCATGACGCTTCGTGTGGTTCCTGAAGGCCTGGCGGCCACCAGCGCCGCGGTGGAGGCGCTGACCGCGCGGCTGGCGGCGGCGCACGCCGCGGCGGCCCCGCTGATCACCGCCGTCGTCCCGGCGGCGGCCGATCCGGTGTCGCTGCAGACCGCGGCCGGCTTCAGCGCCCAGGGCGCCGAGCATTCCGGTGTTGCGGCCCAAGGTGTCTCCGAGCTCGGCCGCGCCGGCATGGGGGTCGCCCAGTCCGGCGTCAGCTACGCCACCGGTGATGCCATGGCGGCGTCGACCTACATGATTGCCCGCGGCGTCTGATGACCGCACCCATCTGGTTCGCCTCGCCCCCGGAGGTGCACTCGGCGCTGCTGTCCAGCGGCCCGGGTCCCGGGCCGCTGATGGCTGCCGCGGGTGCGTGGAGCAGCCTGAGCGCTGAATATGCCTCGGCGGCAGCCGAACTGACCGCGTTGCTGGGTCAAGTGCAGGCCGGATCCTGGGAGGGGCCGAGCGCGCAGCAGTACGCCGCCTCGCACCTGCCGTACCTGACGTGGCTGACGCAGGCCAGCGTCAACAGCGCGGGGATGGCCGCCGAACAGCAGACGGCTGCGGCCGCCTACACGACGGCGCTGGCGACGATGCCGACGCTGGGGGAGATCGCGGCCAACCACGCCACCAAGGCGGCGCTGGTCGCGACGAACTTCTTCGGCATCAACACCATTCCGATCGCGGTGACCGAGGCCAACTACGCCCGGATGTGGGTGCAGGCGGCGACCTCGATGACCGTCTACCAGGGCATCAGCACCGTCGCCCTGGCCACGGCTCCGCGGACCACCGTGGCACCGTTCATCCTGACGCCCGGCGTCGGCGAGGCCGGCATGGCGACGGCGAACATGATGCAGACCGCCAACCAGGCCCAGGCCGCGGATTCCGGTTCGGCGAACACGAATTCGAACATCATCTCGGATCTGCTCGGGCAGTACCAGGACATGATGGATCAGATGTTCCAGCCGATCATCGACTTCCTGCAGGATCCGCTGGGCAACCTTCAGCAGCTGATCACCGACTTCCTCACCAACCCCGCCGCGGCGTTGGTGGCCTGGGGCCCCCTGCTGTTCGCGGTGGGCTATCAGGCCGTGTCCTGGGTCGGTGCCTCGATCCTGTATCCCTCGCTGCTGCTGGCGCCGGTGCTGTTGCCGCTGGCGCTCGGGCTGGGGATCTGGGGTCTGAACGAGATTGCGCAGCGGGCGGTTCCGCCGGCCGACGTACCCGCGGAGGAACAACCCGAAGCTGCTGTCGCCTCCTCTCCCCGGTCCGACA
>JAEWRC010000052.1 GCA_023460175.1 Actinomycetes bacterium | reverse complement strand
CAATGACGATGGCATCGGAATCGACCACCGGCATGCGGCTGGCAGCCATTTCGGAACTGCCCGACAACGCTCCCTTCGCCGTGAATGCCGCGGGTGTGGACCTGGTGCTCATCCGGCGCGGTGCGGACGTCTCTGCGTTGTATGGGCGTTGCGCACATCGCGGTGCGTTGCTGGCCGACGGGCATGTCGATGGCGATGTGCTCGTGTGCGATGTGCACGGCTGGCGTTACCACGTTGAGTCCGGCGTCTCGCCGGTAAACCCCGCGGTGGCTTTGGCGACGTTCTCGGTCTGGGTCCACGACGGCGTCGTGTACGTCGATCCATCGGCGATCGCCGAGTTCGCCCGGGCCGCTCCGCAACCCTACGGCGATGACGGCTATCAAGGCAGGTGGGCCAAGCCGGCCGACTCCGAGGAGGAACCGTTCAATACCCAGATCCATGAGCTCGCCACGCATGGATTGAGCAAGGTCGGAAAGCACGGGCCCTCGGCGGCGATGGGTGTTTCGCGCACCGAGCTGCCTTCATGGGATTCGATTCAGCTGGTCACCGCGCAGTTGGCCCGACTACCGCTGCTCGATGAGGAGCCGGTCAGCACCGAGACAGTCATCGGCCCGGGGGCCAATCGCCCGCTGGTGCTCGACATTCCGCTTTTCGTCAGCGATATGAGCTTCGGTGCGTTGTCCCAGGAGGCCAAGACGGCCCTTGCGGTCGGTGCGGAACTCGCCGGAACGGGTATCTGCTCGGGTGAGGGCGGCATGCTCCCCGAAGAACAACAGGAGAATTCAAAGTACTTCTACGAGTTGGCCTCCGGCCATTTCGGGTGGAGCTTCGAACATCTGGACAAGGTGCAGGCGTTTCATTTCAAGGGCGGGCAGGGCGCCAAGACGGGTACCGGGGGACATCTTCCCGGGGCCAAGGTGGTGGGGAAGATCGCGGAGGTGCGCGGCTTACCGCCGGGCACCTCGGCGATCTCGCCGGCCCGGTTTCCCCAGTGGTCCTCCCTGGCGGAGTTCAAAGACTTCGCCGCGCAGGTCCGCGAGATCTCGGGCGGCATCCCGGTCGGCTACAAGCTCAGTGCCCAACACATCGAGCGTGACCTCGATGCCGCACTCGAGATCGGTGTCGACTACGTCATCCTCGACGGTCGCGGCGGCGGAACCGGCTCCGCGCCGACCATTTTCCGTGACAACATCTCGGTTCCCACTATTCCGGCGCTGGCCCGGGCGCGGCGACACCTGGACCGGAGTCACAGCGGGGTCACACTGGCCATCACCGGTGGCATCCGCACCCCGGCCGACATGGTCAAAGCCCTGGGCCTGGGGGCCGACGCGATCGGCATTGCCAACAGCGCGCTTCAGGCCATCGGCTGCGTCGGCATGCGCGCCTGCCACACCAACACGTGCCCGGTCGGCATCGCCACCCAAGACCCGCACCTTCGCGCCCGGTTACCGGTGCGGCAGGCCGCCGAGCGGTTGGACCGGTACCTGCGCGCAGCGGTGGATCTGATGGTGGTGCTGGCTCGGGCCTGCGGGCACCGGCGACTCGCTGATTTCACCCTCGATGACCTGACGACCTTCGACCGCGACTTCGCCCACCTCAGCGGGGTCCCCTACGCAGGAGTGACGCCACTATGACCATCGACGAAAACACCGGCAGGCACGGCCAAGACCTTGACTGGCACAAGGCCGCTGACCCTGGCGAACTCGACGAGGGGCAGGTGTCGGCGTGCCCGATCGGCCTCAAGACGGTGGCGTTGACCAAGCTGAACGGGCGCTACGGCGCCATCGACAATCGCTGCCCGCACCAAGGCGGTCCGCTGGGGCAAGGAACGCTGGAGAACGAAAAGATCCGCTGCCCTTGGCACGGTTTCGACTTCGACCCGTTCACCGGCCAAGCTGCGGGCGGACCAGATTTCGACGTCGCAACGTACCCGGTGCAGGTGCGAGACGACGGAATCTACGTCGGCACACCGCCACCTGCCCCGGCGAAACGAACCGTCAGCGACGTCTTGATCGAGACGATGACCAATTGGGGTGTCGACACCGTTTTCGGGATGGTCGGTCACTCCAACCTCGGCATCGCCGAGGCCATGCACCGCGCCGAAAGCTCAGGAAAGCTACGGTATTTCGGCATCCGTCATGAAGGCGCGGCCGGGTTCGCGGCGGCCGCCTACGGCAAGTTGACGGGCCGGCCGGCGGCCTGCTTCGGTATCGCGGGACCGGGTTCGACGAATCTGCTGACCGGACTCTATGACGCCAAGGCCGACCGGGCACCCGTGCTGGCGCTGTCCGGCAATGTCGATTCCGCGGTGGCCGGCAAAGGCGCGTTTCAAGACCTCGACCTCTTGGCGGTGTTCGCCGATGTCGCTGTCTACTCGGAGATGGTGCGCGCCGGCTCGGAACACGCTGAACTGATGACCCTGGCGCTCAAACACGCCATCCTCGAACGCGGCGTCGCCCACCTGGTCGTGCCCGACGAGGTCCAGGTCATCGAGGCCCCGGACCAACGCGCTTCCGGGCCGGAGGGGCGAATGCCTGATCTGCGGATCGCGCCGCCGTCCGCTCCGCTCGCGCAGGCGCTCGAGCGCATCGAGGCCGCAACCCGCCCGGTGATCATCGTCGGAGCCGGCGCGAAATTCGACATGCCGGCCATCGTTGCGTTCGCCGAGCGCTTGCAGGCCCCGGTGCTGACCACCTTCAAGGCCAA
>JAEWRC010000051.1 GCA_023460175.1 Actinomycetes bacterium | reverse complement strand
GCGCTGCGGCTGGTCGACATCGGTGGCCGGGTGGTGCTGGCGGGCTCGGTGGCACCGCGCGGGACCGTGCCGGTCGATCCCGAGCATCTGGTCCGGTCGTTGATCACCGTTGTGGGAGTGCACAACTACGAACCCCGGCATCTGGCCGAGGGAATCGACTTCCTTGCCGCCCCCACGGGGTACGACTTCGCCGCCGTCGTCGCCGAGCCCGCGGACCTGGCCGATCTCGGCGACCAGATGATCGAGACCGGGGGAGCCGTGCTGCGCCGGGCGGTCCGCCCCGCCCGGAGCGGATGAGTCGCTGACGCCAGTATTCTGCTAGGGAAATGGCGGAAGATCTTTCGAACGGCAGCGCGCGCATTCGCCGCGGTCTGCAAATGGCGCTGCGCGGGCGGCGCGAACCGGCCACCGGCGCCGGGCAACGGAGTCGGCACGCCGGCGGAATGGGTGACCTGCATACCCGCAAGGTGCTCGACCTGACGATTCGGCTGGCCGAGGTGATGCTGTCGTCCGGTTCGGGCACCGCCGACATCGTTGCGACGGCCCAGGACGTCGCGCAGGCCTATCAGCTCACCGACTGCGTCGTCGACATCACGTTTAACACGGTCATCGTCTCGGCGCCGCCGACCGCGGAGAACCCGCCGCTGACGATCGTGCGCGCCGTCCGCAACCGGGCCACCGACTACACGCGGCTCGCCGGACTTGACGGGCTGGTCCGACGGATCACCGCCGGCGGCGTGACGGTCGACGAGGCGCACGTCGCCATGGACGAATTGACCGAGCAGTCGCACCCGTACCCGCGGTGGTTCGCCAGCGCCGGGTGGGCCGGGTTCGCGCTCGGCATCGCGATGCTGCTCGGCGGCGGTTGGTTGACGTGCATCCTGGCCGCGATCACCTCGGCGGTGATCGATCAGGTGGGGCGGTGGCTGCTGCGCGTCGGCGCGCCGCTGTTCTTCTACCACGCGGTCGGTGCGTTCATCGCCACGTTGGTGGCGGTGGCTGCCTACCGGTTCGCCGGTCAGGGGCCGACGGTCATGGTCGCCACCGGCATCGTCGTGTTGCTCTCCGGCATGACCCTCGTCGGGTCGGTGCAGGACGCCCTGACCGGCTACATGGTGACCGCGATGGCACGCCTGGGCGACGCCGTGTTCCTGACCGCGGGCATCGTGGTCGGGATCGTCGCCGGCCTGCAGGTCGCCACCGTCGCGGGCATCCGGATGCAGTTGCACATCGATGCCACCGAATCGTTCGTCGCGCCCAGCCAACCCGCGCAGATCCTGATCGCCGTGCTCGGGGCGTCACTGGCCGGGGTCTGTCTGACGCTGGCCTACTACGCCCCGTTGCGCTCGGTGGTCACCGCCGGGTTGGCCGCCGGAACCGCCGAGTTGGTGCTGATCGGCCTGGGCAACGTGCAATTCGGACAGGTGCTGGCCACCGGCGTCGCGGCCATCGGGGTGGGCCTGCTGGCCACCCTGGTCTCGATCCGCCGGCAGGCGCCGGCCCTGGTCACCGCGACCGCCGGCATCACGCCGATGCTGCCGGGCCTGGCCATCTTCCGCGCGGTCTTCAATTTCGCGGTCGAGGAGAAGTTCAACGCCGGTCTGGCCCAGTTGCTCGCCGCGGCCGCGGTGGCGCTGGCGATCGGCGCCGGGGTGGTCATGGGTGAGTTGCTCGGTTCGCCGTTGCGCTACCGGGCCGGCCGGGTCGGTGATTTCGTCCGTATCGAGGGCCCGCCGGGGCTGCGCCGGGCCGTGGGCCGGGTGGTGCACCTGCGCCCCAGCGACAGCCCGCTGCGCCCGGGTGTGCGTCGGATGCGGTCGCGCAGTGTCGCCCTCGAACCGGAGACCGAGACGGCCGAGGACCCCGAGGAACCGCAGCCCGACGACGAGGCGAAGTAGCGCGGTCTCAGCCCTGCGCCGCGCGCCACTTGTCCAGCATCCGTCGGTCCCGCTTGGTCGGCCGCCCGGCGCCGCGGTCGCGCACCGCGACCGGAACCGTGGCCGTCGGCGGCGGCGCGGGGCTGCGGTCCAGGTAGCAGGTCACCGCGTCGGCGGCACCCACCCGCTTCTGGATCACGCGGACCACCTCGACAATCCGGGTGCGGGTGCCGACCAGCGCCCGGACCTCGTCGCCGGGGGAGACCATGGTCGACGGTTTGGCCGGTCGATCGTTGACCCGCACGTGCCCGCCCCGGCAGGCCGCGGCTGCGTCCGGCCGGGTCTTGGTCAGCCGGACCGCCCACAGCCAGCGATCAACCCGGGTCGAGTCCACGCCCTCCATTAAAGCCGTTCGGACGCTTGGAGCCGTTCAACGGCCTAGAGTCGCTCGACCGCGAAGGCCGCGGCCTCGTGGACCATCCCGTTGACCGGGTACAGGGTGTGTTCGAAGGTGGGTATCCCGCCGGGACTGCCGTTGCAGATCGAGTCGCCGGGCGCGCACAACTCGAGGGTCTTCTCCTCGTAGAGCGGACCGATGGTGACCAGCGGTGCGTCGTACCGGCTCAGCCATTCGTCGGACGGCATGCCCAGCAGCACCACCGCGGCCACGTGCTCGGCCACCTCGTCGGGCAGCGGGTTCGGGATGTAGGAGAGGTATTCGTCGGGGATGCCGTCGGGAATCTCGGCGGCGGTCACGAAGCCGGCCAGTACCGCCCCCTGGGAGTAGCCGCCGAGCACGATGCGGGTGTCCGGGCAGGCCGTCGCGGTCGCCTCGATATGGGCTCCGGCGTCCTTGATGCCGTCGACGACGGTGCGCGCGAAGGCGATCCGGTTGGCGAAGTCGCTGCTGGCGGGATAGTTCACCGGGTGCACCGCGACGGTGCGGCCGCCGGCCTGGGCGCGCACCGCGTCGACGAAGGCCTGTCCGGTGAGTCCGACCCCGGGCGGTTCGGTGGTGCCGCGCGCGAAGACCACCTCGACATCGGGGCATGGTTGCGCGGACGCGCCCGGCACGACCGTGCCCATGGTCATGTTGCCCACGGTCACGGCCCCCGCGGTCAGCAGGGCGGCGGCGAAGATCCGGATGGCCCGGCGAACGTTCACAAGCGACTCCTTCGGGATACGCGGCTCACATCCCCCGGCGAGCGAGCAGAAGCAAAGAGGCAGTACCCATGGTGTTGCGGCTTCAAACGGTCGTCAAGAACGGCTGCGATCCCGGCGTGTCAGCGTTTCAGTTGCGGCGGTTGAGCCGCCCGTCCATCCGGAGCCACCGCACCGGTCCGTCGTCGCCGCGCACGAAGTTCGCCCGGTTGTGCAACGAATTTCCGTCGCGGTCGAGGTGCAGCACGTAATCGTCGCGGTAGAACGCCAGATAGGCCGGCGCGTGCGGTGCAGGGGGATCGGGCTCGCCGTCGGCGTTCAACACCTGATAGCGCAACCGGCCGTCCTCGGCCGTGAGCAGCGTGTCGATGCTGGTGACCGAGCCGTCGGCCTCGACCTCGGTGGCGGTGTAGCGGCCCTCGTAGGCGGCCAGTTCCGTCGGGCTCAGGTCGCGCACCTCGGCGGGCAGGTTGTGCAGACCGGCGAAGCGCTGCAGCGCCCAGTCGTCGGACATGATGTCGGCGATCAACCGGTCCCCACTGTCGGAGTTGGTGAGGATCGTCAGGGCAAAGTCGCGGTCCGGAACGAAGTAGAACCCGGACTGCTGACCCGGCCAGGAGCCGCCGTGCATGATCACCGGCACCCCCTCGGCGGTGGGTCGCACATGCCAGGCCACCCCGGTGCCGTCGACCTCGACGATCAACGTGCCGGGCGGACCGAGGTGCGAACGCATGGCCTGCAACGACTCGGTGGTCAGCAGCTGCTCGTCGCCAGGGCCGCTGCCGTCGCCGAGATGGAAGCGGGCGTAGCGCAATTGGTCCCGCGCGGTGGAGATCAGCCCGCCGGTCGGGTGCAGGGAGCGACCCATCACCCAGGCGTCGCGGTTGAGCACCGCCCGCCCGTCGACGCTGTTGTGTGAGGCCGTGGTGGGGAAGTCGGTGAGCTCGTCGGGGAAGAATCCGCTGCGCTCGAGCTGCAGCGGGTCCAGGACCAGCTCCTGCAGCGCCTGCTCGTAGGTGTTGCCGGTGACCTTCTCGATGAGGTGCCCGGCCAGCGCGAGGGCCGCGTTGTTGTAGGCGAACGTGGTGCCCAGCGGCGTCAGCTGCGGCAGCGTGGCGATTCCGGCGGCGTATTCGGCCAGCGCGTCGTCGCCGGGACCGAAATCGACGTAGTAGTCGCCCAGCCAACCCGCGGAGTGATTGAGCAACTGACGCACCGTGACCCGTTCGGCCACCTCGGGATCGGCGGTGGTGAACTCGGGAAGATAGGTCCGGACCCGTTCGTCGAGGTCGACGTCGCCGGATTCCACCAATCGCATCAGCGCGGTCCCGGTGAACGTCTTGGTGGTCGAGCCGACCCGGAAAAGCGTGTCCTCGGTGACGTCCTCGGGCTCCTCGAGGTTGGTGACGCCGAAGCCGCGTAGGTGTTCACGGCCCTGGTGCCACACCCCGACGGCCACCCCGGGAACGGCGTAGCGCGCCATGAGTTCCTCGACCCTGGCGTCGAGTTCGGCAAACACCGCGTCATCATCGGGAGCCGGTCCTGTGCGGCTACATGCCGTCGTGGCGGCGGTGCCGGCGAACAACGCGGCCATGGCCAGGCCGCCCGCGCCGCGGAGCAGGGTTCGACGTGGAAAGGGGAGACCGTAATGGTGTTGCACGGCTTGGATTTTCCTTGTTCGCGCGTCAATTGACCTGAGCGCGATCACCATAACAGCGCGCCCGTCAATTGTCGTGGCGGTTGGGAAAACTAGCCCGCGTGAAATCGACTGTTGGGCAGGGTGGTTGAGTCAGCCGGGCCAGCCGGTCGGCGCTATCCGTCATGACGACTCCGTGATCGTGTAGCAGTCTGCAACAAGGGTAGCTACTGCCACACGATCACGGGTGGTCGATGAATTAGCTGGTCGCGTCGAGGATTTTGATGGCGAAGATCAGCGAGTCACCGGGCTGGATGCCGGCGGCGGGCTGGCCGTCGGGGTAGCCGTCGGCCGAGGTCATCGCCACGCCCACGGTGGAGCCCACCGTCTGCCCGGCGATGGCCTTCTGGAAGCCGGGGACCACGCCGCCCAGCGGGAAGTCGATCGGCGTGCCCTGCTCGTAGGTGCTGTCGAACACGGATCCGTCGCGGCCGTTGACGCCCATGTAGCAGACCAGGACGGTGGCGTCGTCGGCGACGACCGGTCCGTCCCCGGCCTGCAGCGTCTGCACCTGGGTCTCGGCCACGCTGAACGGCGCCTCGACGGTGACCAGTGGCGCCGCGGACTCGGTGGCGCCGGTGACCGCGACGCTGCCGGTGTCACCGGGCAGGGTCCACTCGGGCGTGCCGCCCTCGGCGGGAGCCGTGGTCGGGCACTCGGCGGCGGCGACCGTCGTCTCGTCGACCGTGGTCTCGTTGACGGTGGTGACCACGTCGGCGACCGAGGGGGTGGTCGGTGAGGTGGCGGTGTCGGTGTCCGAGGACCCGCAGGCGCTCAGCGTCAGGGCGACCATCGCAGCGCCGGCGACGAACGTGAAGGAGGTGGGTATGCGAGAAGAGTTCACGGTGGTCACGCTACAGACGCCGGCCGCGGCCGGGGAGCTACCCCGTGAGGCCGGTGAAACCGGCTCAGTCCCGCGTATCCCTGTCGGAGCTGGGCTCGGCGATGTCCGGGGCGACCTCGCGGGTGGCCATCCCGCCCTTGCCGCCCTGATCGGTGGGGCCTGGGGCGGGCGGTTCCTGCCCGGGTTCGGGTCCGGTCGCGTCGTCCTTGCGGTGCTTGCCCATGAGTGGCTCCTTTCGTCCGCCTTCGGTACCCGCAAATGCGCGGATTCAAACATCAAATTTCACCCCTGGCCCGGCCCGGCAGTACTCCCTGAAAGACAAGGGCCGCAGTTAATTTCGATCAACACTTGATACTTTAAAATCTGCGCGCCACACTCGGGAGAATGGCTGAGGCCCTCGAATTGTCGAGCACATTGCGGGCGGCCGGTTTACGGGTCACCCGCCCCCGCCTCGCAGTGCTGGTCGCTGTGAGCGAGCGCCCTCATGCCGAGGCCGACACGATCATCCGGGCCGCCCGCGTGCACCTGCCGGAGGTGTCCCCACCAAACCGTGTACGACGCGCTCAACGCGCTGACGGCGGCGGGTTCCGTCCGCAGCCCACCCCTCGATGAAAGGTACGACCATGTCTGATGCCTCTGACGCCCGTCCGCCCACTCCTGAGGCCAAGACCGCCAGCAGGAGCGAGAGCGAGAACCCGGCAATGCCGTCGCCCACCCCGAAGGGGCACGCACCCCTGAAGAACCAGGACTGGTGGCCCAACCAGGTCGACGTGTCGGTGCTGCACGCCCAGACCGAGAAGGCCAACCCGCTCGGCACCGATTTCGACTACCGCGAGCAGGTCAAGACGCTGGACGCCGAGGCGCTCAGACGCGACCTCATCGAATTGATGACCACCTCGCAGGACTGGTGGCCGGCCGACTACGGCCACTACGGCGGTGCGTTCATCCGGATGAGCTGGCATGCCGCGGGCACCTACCGGATCCACGACGGTCGCGGTGGTGGCGGTCAAGGCGCCCAACGCTTCGCCCCGCTCAACAGCTGGCCGGACAACAGCGGGACCGACAAGTCCCGGAGGCTGTTGTGGCCGATCAAACAGAAATACGGCAACAAGATCTCCTGGGCGGACCTGATCATCGTGGCGGGGAACGTCGCGCTGGAATCGATGGGCTTCAAGACCGCCGGCTTCGCCTTCGGTCGCGAGGACATCTGGGAGCCCGAGGAGACGCTGTGGGGCTTCGAGGACACCTGGCTGGGCACCGACAAGCGCTACTCGGGCGAGCGGGACCTCGCCGAACCCTACGGTGCGACGACGATGGGCCTGATCTACGTCAACCCGGAGGGTCCCGAGGGGGACCCGGATCCGCTCAAGGCGGCGCACGACATTCGCGAGACGTTCGGTCGGATGGCGATGAACGACGAGGAGACCGCGGCGCTGATCGTCGGTGGCCATACCTTCGGCAAGACTCATGGGGCCGGCGACGCCGACCTGGTCGGTCCGGAGCCGGAGGGTGCGCCCATCGAGCAGCAGGGCCTGGGCTGGAAGAGCGGCTACGGCTCCGGTAAGGGGGCGGACGCCATCATCGGCGGTCCCGAGGTGGTCTGGACGCCCACCCCGACCCAGTGGGACAACACCTTCCTGGAGTACCTCTACGGGCATGAGTGGGAGCTGGAGAAGAGTCCGGCCGGCGCTTGGCAGTACGTCGCCAAGGACGTCGAGCCGAGCATTCCGGAGCCCTTCGATGCCTCGAAGAAGCGGATGGCCACGATGCTGGTCACCGACATCTCGATGCGGGAGAGCCCGATCTACGCCGACATCACCCGCCGTTGGCTGGATCACCCCGACGAGCTGGCCGACGCGTTCGCCAAGGCCTGGTTCAAGCTGCTGCACCGCGATATGGGGCCGGCCTCGCGCTACGTGGGCCCCTGGGTGCCGAACGAAACCTATGTGTGGCAGGACCCGGTGCCGGCCGTCGACCACCCGCTGGTCGACGAGCAGGACATCGCCACCTTGAAGAACACGGCGCTCGAATCGGAGCTCGCGGTGAGCCAGTTGGTCAAGACGGCGTGGGCCTCGGCGGCCAGCTTCCGCGGTACCGACAAACGCGGCGGTGCCAACGGCGCCCGCATCCGTCTCGAGCCGCAACGCAACTGGGAGGTCAACGAGCCCACCGAGTTGGCCAAGGTACTGCCGGTGCTCGAGCAGATCCAGCAGAACTTCAACAGCTCGGCCGCGGGCGGTAAGAAGATCTCATTGGCCGACCTGATCGTGCTGGCGGGTTCGGCCGCCGTCGAGAAGGCGGCCAAGGACGCCGGGTTCGACATCGACGTGCACTTCGCGCCGGGACGCACCGATGCCACGCAGGAGCAGACCGACGTCGAGTCGTTCGCCGTCATCGAGCCGCGGGCCGACGGCTTCCGCAACTACCTGCGCCCCAATGAGAAGACGCAGGTGGAGCGGCTGCTGGTGGACCGGGCGTACATGCTGAACCTGACCGCTCCGGAGCTCACCGTGCTGATCGGCGGGCTGCGTGTGCTCGGGGCCAATCACGGCGGCGCCGGCCACGGCGTGTTCACCGACCGGCCGGGGGTGCTGACCAACGACTTCTTCGTCAACCTCCTGGACATGAGCACGGAGTGGAAGGGGGCGACCTCGGAGAACGTCTACCAGGGTGTCGACCGCGCCTCGGGGCAGACCAAGTGGACGGCCACGGCCAACGATCTGGTCTTCGGTTCGCATTCCCAGCTGCGCGCCCTGGCCGAGGTCTACGCGCAGGAGGACAACAAGGGCAAGTTCGTCGAGGACTTCGTCGCGGCCTGGGTGAAGGTGATGAACAACGACCGGTTCGACCTGGACTGAGTCGACGCTCGACCCGTCGTCGGCGGTGGATCTGTGCGACGATGCTCGCTATCTCACAGAGAGGATCGTCGGGTTCATGACCGTTAGGCACCCCATCGTGTTGGCCGCCGCCGCCGGGCTGGCGGCCGTCGGGGTCACCCTGGGCGCTGCCCAGCCGGCCGCCGCCGACCCGGTTCCGCCGCCGCCTCCGGGCGAACCGGGGGCACCGCCGCCGCTACCCCCGGGTCCGCCCACGGTTCCCGAGATGGCGAATCCCGTCTACGGATCGGGCCAGTACGGTTCGGGCCCGCTGGGCACGCTGCGCGACCTCTGGCACCAGGCCCGCAATCCCTACTATGTGGTCGACGACCCGGCGATGGTTCCCGGCGGCGGTGCACCGCCACCGCCGGGGGCCGGGCCGGCGCCGGCACTGCCGCCCGGCTTCGTGTCGATGAACGCGCCGGGGTCCGAGACCGAGTCGACGGCGGCGGCCCCCAACAGTGGCGGTCCGCCGCTGCCGGAGGGCTACTACCCGATCGACGGACCACCGCCCCCGGGCTACGAGTTCATCCAGCCCGGACAGCCGGATCCGGCGGCGGCGCCGGGGTTCCCGACACCGCCGGGCTCGACGCCGCCGGGCTCCCCGACGCCGTAGCGGACGCTCAGAGTTCGAGCGAGCCGGCGGCCGCCAGCACCAGCGACGTGATCTCGTCCTCGTCCTTGGGGGCCATCGCGAAACCGGGATGGAAACCGTCGGCGCGGCGCACGCCGACGCTGCGTTCCGAGAGCTTGTAGACGCCGAAGGCGCACGGCCGCCCCAGATCACGTTCGAGCACCAGGGCGCTGAGTGCGGTGTTGGCCAGTGTGGCCAGCGTGACCAGGCGCGCGCGGAAGTGCGGTGAGTCGACCGCCGCCGCGCCGTGCGCGTGCAGCAGGGCGCGCTGGGCGAAGTTGACGCCGGCCAGCAGCGAGTCGACGATCTCGCGCAGCGGGCCGTCCGTGGCGATCGCCAGGTACTTGTCCGGGTGTAGCGTCGCGTCCACCGCCGCGGTGGTCGCACCGCAACGCGAATGGCCGACCACAGCAAACAGTTTCACGCTCGGCAGGTGTGCGGCGGCGTAGTGCAGTGAACCCCGGCACACGGCACCGGTGACGTTGCCGGCCACTCGCACGACGAACAGTTCGTTGGCGGCCTGCCCCAGGGTCAGCTCGATGGGCACCCGCGCGTCCGAGCAACTGAGCACCGCGGCGAACGGTTCCTGGCTCAGGACGCCGTCGTTGTCGGCCGGGCCGAAGCCCAGGGCGGCGGGGTCCAGCCGCCATTCGAGCGGCTCCGAACCCAACTGCGCAAAGGCCTGAGAGCCGCTGTCCAGCAGTGTCACTGCGTCCTGCGCGGTGTCGGGGGTTCGGACCGGCGGCGGTCCGGTTTCTCCCGTCCAGTGCAAACTCAGCGTCGCCCCGGCCACGGGAGTTCCTTGTGCGCGTTGCTCACTCACGCGCCGAGCATACGTCGGATATGGCGCGGGTCGGTCGCTGACGTCAATGCCCGGGTTCGCGACTCGACAGTTGCCGGTCGAAGTCGATGATGCGCTGGGTGTCCTCGTAGAAATCCCGCTGTTCGACGATCTTGCCCCAGTGGGTGCGGGCCCAGAGGACGGCGCGGTTGGCGTAGATCGTCTCGCCGTCGGCGCTCGCGTGATCGTCGAACCGGATCACCAGGGTCATCGACCACGGCGGTCCACCGGTCCACACGTCCCGGATCTCGCCGACGATGCCGGCATCGACGAACTCGGTGAGGAAGCGCTCGATCTCGGCGCGGCCGCGGTAAACGCCACTCCAGCGGTGCTGACCTTCGTGGAAGTGCAGCACGGCGTCCTCGTGATAGCTGGCGAGCAGCGCTCCGAAGTCCCCGACCGACAGCTTCGCGACGCCATATCGCAACCGGGACAACAAGATTCTTTGCATCACCTGTCGGGTGCCGACGGCCGCGATTATCCCGAGGGCAATCCCGACGACGAGTGTGGTCAGCATGGGCGACCTCCTGTGCTCGTGATTAATAGAATGATCTATCTAGAGGAGGCCGGTGTCAACGGTTCGGGCCGCCCGAAAATGGGCGTCAGCGCTTGCGCCGGCGAGGCAGGGCGGCTCGCATCGCCCGCGTGGCGTCCGCGCCGGCGATCCGCAGCGGCTCGGTGCTGCGCAGCGCGCGGGCCAGCACGAAGGCTCCCTCCAGCGACATCAGCATCGAGGTGGCCAGTTCGCGGGCGGGGGCGTCGGCAATGCCATAGCCGACGAATCGCTGTGCGAGGCGGTCGATCCAGCCGGTGAAGACCTCCGCGCACGCGGTCCGCATGACCTCGCTGGTGCTGGAAATCTCCAGCGCCACCGTGGCGATCGGGCAGGCGTCGGCGAAGTCGGTGTCCACGAGGGTCGCGGCCGCCCCGGCGAAGGCGCCCTCGGTGGCCGCGACCGGTTCTGCGTCCGCGCGGAAGTACGCGTCGATGACGAACTCGCTATAAATTCCGCCGGACCACCGGATGACCTCGGCTCCGAGTTCTTCCTTGCCGCCGGGGAAGAAGTGGTACAGCGAGGCGAAGGGTGCGCCGGCTTCGGAGACGATCTGCTTCACGCCCGTGCCGGTGAATCCCCGCCGCCGAAACAGCCGGGCACCGGCCTCGATGATGCGTCCTCGGGTTTCAGCGGCCACGGGCGCAATGATAGCCCCGTTGATAGATCGATCTCTCTAACTTGCCCCTACCGATGACCCAGAGCTTGCAGTGACAGACGCACCGTGTCGGCGATCGCGTCGTTGTAGGGTCCGGCCTCGGGCTGATCGTCGAGGGACCGGGTCAGCACCACCAGGATGATTCGCTGCCCGGTCGGGCCGAGGAGCAGCCCGGCGTCGTTGGCGCTGCCGTAGTCGCCACCCCCGGTCTTGTCGGCGCTCGTCCAGCCCGCGGGCAACCCGGCGCGAAATCGCTTGTCCGCGGTGATGTTCGCCTTCATCCAGGTCAGCAATTGCTCGCGGGAGGGCTCGGCCAGGGCGGTGCCGGTCAGCACCTCGCGGTAGCCGAGCGCCAGGGCGTGCGGGGTGGTCGTGTCGCGCGGATCCCCGGGCAGCGCGGCGTTGAGTTCGGTTTCCCACCGGTCGAGGCGGCTGCGGTCATCGCCGACGCTGCGCGCGAATTCGGTGATCGCCGGCGGTCCGCCGATGGCGCGCAGCAGCAGATTGCCCGCGGTGTTGTCGGATTCCATCAGCGCCGCCGCGCACAGTTCGGCCAGCGACATCGACTGCCCGACCTTGGTTCCGGTCACCGGGGCGTGGGTGACGATGTCGGATTCGGTGATCGGTGTCTGCGTGGCGAGGTGCAGCCGGCCCTGCTCGGTCAGCTGCAATACGCGGGCGGCCCCGTAGGTCTTGAACGTCGAGCACATGGCGAACCGCTCGTCGGCCCGGTGCGCCAACGACTTTCCGGACGCGAGGTCGACGGCGGTCATGCCGATGCGGGCCCCGTACCGGTCCTCGAGGCCGGCGAGGTTCAGCGGTCCGGCGGGCTCCGGGAGCGGAACGGCGCCCGCCTGACGACAGCCCACCAACGCCGCCGCGGCCGCGAGTCCGATCAGTGCCTGGCGGCGAGTCAGGTGTGTGGTCATGCGAGGTACCCAAACACGCGGGTCCGTCCCGTCGCCAGGTTCGTCGTGCGGCGTGGCCCATAGCGGTTGCGAATCGCCGCAGCCAGCGACGGGTTTTTCCGCCGGCGCATCGGCCGATGGTGGTGTTGCCCCGCACGTGCGCGTCGTGTTGATTGGACGGCGTGGATCTGATCCGGCATCTGCGGTACTTCGTGGCAGTGGCCGAACATCGTCATTTCGGCAAGGCGGCCGACAGTCTCGGCATGACGCAGCCGCCGATCTCGCAGGGCCTGCGGCGCCTGGAGAACCACCTCGGGTTGCAGCTCATCGAGCGCGGGCCCGCCGGGGCCACGCTGACCGAGGCCGGTGCCGCGCTGCTGCCGCGGGCACGGTTGATCGTCGACGACTCGACCCGGCTGCTGTCGGAGGCCGCGCAACTCTTCGGTGGGCTGCAGGGCGTGCGCTGGGGTGCGATCCCGCAGCTCGACGACGAGATCCTGGCGCGGTGCGTGCGGGCGCTGCGCGGCGCGTTGGACTCCGCCGAGGTGCCGGTGGCGACGGTGACCAAGGGGACCGCGGCGCTACTGGCCGATCTGCGCCGCGGCGATCTCGACATCGCGGTGGTGGCGCACCCCGCGGTGATCGCCGAGCTGAGCGCCGGACCGGTGCTCACGCTGGCTCGAAAAGTGGTCCTGCCCAGCGGTAGTCGGGCCGCGGAGGCGAAGAACCCGCGCGCGCAGATGTTGCGCGGCCTGGCGCTGGCGTGCGCGCCGCGCGAGGACAACCCGCCCGCCCATGATGTGCTGCTGGATGCCCTGCGGCGGCGCGGCCTCGACCCGGCGGTGCAGCCGGCCTCGACCCACCGCGAGGTCAGTGCCGCGGTCGCGGCGGGGCATTGCTTCGGTGTGGCCACGACGACGGCGGCGGTCCACGCCGGGACCGTGCACCGCCGCATGCTGGTCGAGGACGTGGCCCTGCGGGTGCGTATCGTCGCGGCCCCCGGTCGAGACCTCGCGGAGCTGATCTACGCGCTGGACCGGGAACTGCTGCGGGTCGGGCCATGACCGAGGTGGTCGATCGGATCAACGACGTCTTCGTCGACGCCGGCTGTCAGGGCTGGCTGCGAGCGCAGCCGATCGGTCGGGACGCTCCGCTGGTCGACGTCGGCGGCACGGAGCCCGTGGTGGCCGCCTCGGTGTACAAGCTGATCGTGCTGGTGGCACTGGCGCGCGCCTTCGAGGCCGGTCAGCTCGATCCCGGCGCCAGCGTCCGGGTGGTGCCGGGGGACTGCACGCCCGGGCCCACCGGGCTGAGCCTGTTCAGCGATCCGGTGACGCTGTCGTGGTGGGACCTGGCGAGGCTGATGATCACGCTGTCGGACAACGCCGCCTCGGACGTGATCCTCGGCGCCCTCGGTCTGGCGGCGATCGAGGCGGTGATCGACGACCTCGGCCTCACGTGTACCAGGGTCGTCGGCGGCACCGCGGCCCTGCAGCAGCAGATCATCCACGATTCGGGGGCGCTGACCTTGCCGGAGGCCGTCGGCCTGTTGGCCAGCAACAACACCATTCACGACAGCGCCGCCTTCGATCCGGCCTACACGACGGCCACGAGCGGCGCGGACATCAACGCCGTGCTGAACGGGATCTGGACTGACACGGCCGCTGCGCCGGCAAGCTGCCGGAAGATGAGAGCGATTCTTGCCCAACAGATCTGGCCGCACCGGATTCGGTCGGGGTTCCCGTTCGCCGATGTGGTGGTCGCCGGCAAGACCGGGACCATCGGGCCCATCCGCAACGAGGCGGCCGTGGTGGAGATGCCCGGCGAGACCCCCATCGCGGTCGCGGTCTTCACCCGCGCCGCCCGCTCGGATGTGTTCCTTCCCGTGGTGGACGCCGCGATCGGCCGCGCCGCCTACCTCGCGGTCACCGAACTGCGGGCGTGGCTGGACTGAAGGTCAATCGCCGAGTGCCGCACAGACTTTCCGCAGCAGCCCGGCCAGCGTCTCGCGCTCGTCGTCGGTCAGTCCGGCGATCAACCGCTGCTCGTCGGCGAGTCGGCGCGGCATCTGGTCGTCGACGATGGCGCGTCCGGCGTCGGTCGGCGCGAGCAGGACCACGCGTCCGTCGCGTTCCGACTTCTGCCGGACCACGAGTTCCCGCTTGACCAGGGCGTCGGCGATCTTGGTGATCGACGCTCCGCTGAGCATCGTGGTCAGGACGACCTCGCTGGCGCGCAGCGGTCGCCCCGCCCGCACCAGCGCGCTGAGCACGGTGAACTCCGAACGGTTGATGCCGTGCCGTTCCAGGCTGACATCGAGGCGGTGATTGCAGATCGAGGAGATGCGATGCACCCGGCCCACCACGTCGATGGGGGAGGTGTCGAGGTGCGGACACGCGTCGGACCACTCCTGACGGACGCGGTCGACGGTGTCGGGAACGGGCGCAACGTCGGCGGTGCTGGTCATGCGGTGAGAATACCCCATTTACTTCACCAGTAAAATAGTGCTAAAGTATCTGCCAATGTTCGCCTCGACTCTCACCCGACATTTCGGCCACGGCGTCTCCGCGCTGGGGCACGCCGTCACGCCCCGCGGCCTGCGCGGCGTCCTCGATATCGACTTCGGGCGGGCCGGCCTGGCCGTGCCGTTGCGGGTCGGCGTCGCGGTCGCGGTGGTGTTCATCCTCGGTGGGGTGACCGGGCAGCACGCCGTGGCCGGGTTCGCGGCGCTGGGCGCTCTGATCTCCGCGTTCTGTCGTCCGGACCCGTACCCGGTGCGCGGGGGACGCCTGGCCGTGCTGGGCGTGGGCATCACGGCCTCGATCGGCCTCGGTGCGGTTCTCGGCGCCACCGGCAGCAACGTGTTCGTCGTGACCGCGGTGGTTTCCGTCCTCGCCGGCGCCGCGGCCTGCCTCGTGTGGGCGCTACACATTGTCGGTCCCGGTGCGGTGGTGTTCGTGTTCGGCGCCGTGGGCGCACAGGCCTTCGCCAAGGACGCCGGCGATGTGGTTCTGGCGGTCGCGGTGACCGCCGGGGGAGCGGTGATCGGCATGCTCGCCGCGCTGGCGCCGTGGTTGTGCGGGCTGGCGCGCGACCGGGTCACCCGCACGCAGCGGGCGTCCGAGCCCGGCGTGGCCCGGCGGGAGCCGATCTGGGAGACGCTGCGCCGCGCCCCGCACCGATCCCTGTTCGCGCGGGGTGTGCGCATCACCGTCGCGGGCGCACTGGGGGCGGCCATCGCGATGGCCCTGGGCTTCGAGCATCCGATGTGGGCCCTCATGGGTGCCGTGGCCGCGATGCAGGGCGTCGGCTACCACGTCACGGTGCACCGCGGTGTGCAGCGGTTGCTCGGCAACGTCGCCGGGGCGGTCCTGGCCGCGATCCTGCTCGCTCTGCCGCTGGGGTACTGGGGCGCGGTGGTCGCCATCGTCATCTTCCAGATCCTCGCCGAGGTCGCCTCGACGGTGAACTACGCGCTGTGCTCGGTGGCAGTGACGCCGATGGCGTTGTTGCTGACCAGCCTTGGTGCGGGCCTGGCGCCGGCGGCCGCCATCGACCGGGTGCTCGACACCGCGGTGGGAATCGTGGTGGGCATCGTCGTCGCCGCGGTGACGATCACCGGTGCCGATGCTCAGGCCGTGCGCGGAGAAACCGCTCAGTAGTCCCAGACCGTCGGCACGCAGCGGAATGCGTCGCCGGCGGTGGCCACCCGGCAGACCGACGGGAACGGCAGGTGGGTCGCCACCAACGCCTCCCCGGAGGCCGCCACCTCCCGCAACAACTCGACCCGAACGCGTGCCGACTCCCTCGGATCGTGCTCGAAACCGTTGTGCCACTCGGGATTTTCGAACCCCGGCGCGAACACCGCGTCGCCGACGAACGTCAACGCTGCGCCGCCGGAGGCCACCCGCACGATGCTGTGGCCCGGGGTATGGCCGCCGGTGCGGCTGATGAGCACGCCCGGGGCCACCTCGTACTCGGTCTCGAAAGGCCGTAACCTGCCGTGATATTCGGTCAGGAACTGCGCCGCGACGCGGCGCAGCACGTCCGGGATGGGCTGCGGCATGGTGGTTTCGGTGAAGTTGGGCGTCGTCCAGAACTCGGCCTCGGCGGCCGCGAGGTGCACCCGCAGGTCCGGCCGCAACCGGTCCTTGACACCGGCGGTGAGCAATCCGCCGACATGGTCCATGTGCAGGTGGGTCAGCACCACATCCGTCACCGCCGCGAGGTCGATCCCCGCGGCCTCGAGCCGGTGCACGGTCTGACCCGCGCGCGGGAAGCCCGGAAACTCCAGCCCCAGCCCGGCGTCGACGAGGATCGTGCGATCTCCGCTGCGCACCACCACGACGTTCAGTGGCCAGTCGACCACCTCCGGGGGCAGGAAATTGTCGCCGAGCCAATCCGCCAGCTCGCTCGGCTCGGCGTTGGTGGCCAGCGTCGAGGCCGTGATCGGCAAGACCCCATCGCTGATCACCAGCACCTCGATGGCTCCGACCTGATGCGCATACCGCGACGGCACCAACTCGTCGATCCCGGGAAAGCTGTCCACGCTCATGTTCGTGCTCCTCGCCTGAGCGCCCCGATCCGAGGCGTCGTGAAATGACCTGTCATTGCGGTCGAACGCCTCACGAGGCCCGGACTCATCCGGCGCGGCGAAACTCAGCGGGACCGGCGTGCATGTCCGGCCCGTCGGTGCTTCGGCTATCGTTCCGGGGCGACCAACATCTCAGGGAGGAAGATTCAATGGAGCCAACGCAGGAACCGACCGCTCGTCAGAAGCTGAAGATGGGGCTTCAGGCTGCCGGTGCGTTCGCTCGCAACCCAAAGGCGTTGGTCGCCCTGGTGAAGTATCAGCTCGCCCAGCGCAAGCAGGCCAAGAACCCTCCCGCGCAGCCCGAACCCGAGACCGCGCCGGAAGCTTAGGCGAGCAACCGCCGCACCGACTCCGGTAGCGGACCCGGCGTGGCCTGCAGCGGCTGACCGTACGACTGCACGACGGGCAGCACGCCCGTCCACCCGGCGTGCTCGGGCAGGCCGGGCGGCCCGCTGCGCTGCTTGGCAATCCAGTTGTGCTCGGTGATCGTCAATTCGAGCAGCAGCGTCTGGGCCATCTCCTTGGCGGTGTGCGGCGGGCACTCCGCGGACCGCCCCGGCAGCAACGCATCGGTGAAGCGGTCAAGAGCCGCCCCGGCGTCGTCGGGGCTCGCGGTCACGCAGACGCCTCGGACAATCGCCGAGCGGTAGTTCGCCGAATGGTCGAAGGCGCGTTCGGCGATCACCAGGCCGTCGAGCAGGAACGCGCTGACCGCCACCTTGGCGCCGGCTGCGGCCTGGCGCAGGGCTCCCGCGCCCGTCGACCCGTGCAGCAGCAGGCGGTCCCCGACGCGCGCCACCAGGGTCGGCACCGACCAGGGTTCGTCGTCGATGACCGTCGAGAGCGTGGCGACCTGGCAGTGGTCGAACACCTCGTCGAGCAGGCGCCGGTCACCGCCGCGGTCGGGTTTGCGCGTCAGAGCGCCCAGGTCGGCCATGGCCGCAATTCAACGCGGCCAAACTGGTCGACGGCAACCGAATTCCCGGCCCCGCGGGGCCGGGAATTTCCTCAGCAGCGGATCAGTAGTTCTGGCAGCTGTAGGCCACCGAGTTGATCACCGAGGTGTACCCGTCGAGCTGGGGGAAGCCGGCGATCTGGTTGAGCGACGCGCGCCGCTCGTCCGGCCCGGAAGCCAGCAGGTTCTGAATCCAGCCGACGGCCATGGGGCTGGCTTCGAGTTCGGCGGCCACCTCGGGCGAGGTCGCGTGCAGCGCGCTGCTGACCTGCGGGTAGGTGCATGTCGAGTTCACGATCGCTTCCACATCCGGCGCCGCGGAGGCGATGGCCGCGCCGCCGAACAGGAACGCGGCAGCCGCAACACCGCTCGTGACGAAAAACTTGGTCTTCATATCTCCACCTTCTACAGCAGGGGTCAGGCGCACCCGCGCACCGGGAAATGGTCGGCGAATACGCTAACAGCTCCGCTGGGCCCGAGGGTGCGCTCGCTACCGAGGCCCAGCACTGGTCGCACAGTATGGCTTTCGACGGCGGCACGGAAAACGTTACGGGGTCCCCGACCGCCGCCGCGGCACTCGAAAGGCGGGATCGTACGCCGGGCCCTACCATGACCGCGTGGGCCAGATCCTCGCCGTCGCGTGCGACGCCACGCACCGTTTCAGCAAGCCGACTCTCGACAGCATCACGCTGCTCGCGGGGCTCGGGGTCGAGGGCGATGCGCATGCGGGGACGACGGTGAAGCACCGTTCGCGGGTGCGCCGCGACCCCTCGCAACCCAACCTGCGGCAGGTCCACCTCATTCACGCCGAACTGTTCGACTACGCCGCCGAGCACGGGTATCGGGTCAGTCCGGGCGACCTCGGCGAGAACGTCACCACGACCGGCGTGGATCTGCTTGGCCTGTCGCGGGGCACGCGCCTGCACCTCGGCGACGAGGCCGTCGTCGAAGTGACCGGGCTGCGCAACCCGTGCAACCAGATCAACGGACTGCACGACGGGCTCATGCAGAAGTTCATCCAGGTGGATGCGACCGGCAAGGCGGTGCGCCTCGCGGGCGTGATGTCGATCGTGGTCGCGGGAGGCGTTGTGCGTCGCGGCGATTCGGTCCGGGTCCGGCCGGCCGACGGGGCGCACGTGCCGCTCGACGTGGTGTGAGCCGCGGTCACCGGTAACCGAGGCGGATGTCCTCGACGATGCGGGGCCGATCCAACGTAGAGGGCTCCAGGGTGCGCGGCGCCTGATCGCCGGCGAACACGGTGGCGGCGTCGAGCACCTGCTGATCGAGGAATCGCAGTTCGGGGGCTCCCGCCGGGACGGTGGGCGTGGGCGGGTCGGCGCCGCGTCGTGCCAGGACAAATCCCCAGTCGCCGAAGGTGGGCACGTGCACGTGGTAGGGCGTCGCGGCAAAGCCCGCGGACTCGATCGTCGAGAACGTCCGCCAGTACGCGGTCGGGGTCGAGTACGGGCTGCCCGCCTGTACGACCATGCGCCCGTCGGGGGCCAGTACGCGCGTCACGAGCGCGTAGAACTCGGTCGAGTACAGGCGGCCCAGGACCGGGGTGTCGGGATCGGGGAGATCGACGATCACCGCGTCGAAGCCGCCCGGCGGGCGCACCTCGGGGTGCGGGTCACGCAGCCACGCCATCGCGTCGTCGACCACGACGTCGACGCGGGGATCCGCCAGGGCGTTCGCGTTGACCTCGCGCAGCGTGGTGCGCGCCAGGTCGATGACCGCCGGATCGAGTTCGACCTGCACGATCGTGTCGATGCCGGGGTTGCGGAGCAGTTCGCGCGCCGCCAGGCCGTCACCCCCGCCCAGCACGAGCACCGACCGCGGTGATCCGCTGAGCGCCGGATAGACCAGGCTTTCGGTGTAGCGGTGTTCGTCGCGGGTCGAGAATTGCAGTCCGCCATCGAGATACAGCCGCAGGTCGTCACCGCGCCGGGTCACCACGATCTCCTGATACGCGGAGCGCTCGTAGGCGACGATCGGGTCGGCGTAGAGCCGCTGGCGGGTCGTCGTCTCGATGCCGTCGGCGCGCACCAGCAGCGTGGCCAGCAGGCCGAGCGCCGCGGCGAGCACGCTCAGCGCCGCCGCCAGCTCGCGGCCACTGATGATGTGGCGCAGCAGGAAGACCGCCACAATGGCCGCGGCCACCAGGTTGATCATTCCGGTGACCGCGGCGCCGCGGATCATCCCGAGCTGCGGCAACAGCAGGAACGGCCACAGCAGCCCGCCGATCAGCGCGCCGAGGTAGTCGGCGGCGTTGAGGTTGGCCAGCACTCGTCCGGTGTCGGCGGCGCCGGCGGTGCGACCGCGCTGCAGCAGCGTCATGAGCAGGGGCACCTCGGCCCCGACCAGGCAACCGATGACGGCGGTGCCGACGATCAGTACCCACAACGAACCACCGATGAACACGTAGGCGAAGTACAGCGCCGTCGCCGACAGGCCGCCGATGATGCCGAGCAGCGTTTCGACCGCGATGAAGGTGATCGCCGCCCGGCCCAGCAGTGGCTTGACGAGCAGGGCGCCCACACCCAGTGCCGCCACATAACCCGCCACGATCAGCGAGGTGGCGACGATGCCGCCGCCGTGGATGCTCGCCGAGAGGGTCAGCAGCGCGAGTTCGTAGATCAGTCCGCAGGCCGCGCAGGCCGCCACGGCGGCCAGCAGCAGCGCGCGCCACCGCCTCGTCGGCTGGACCGGATCGGGCGCGGCCGCCGTGGCCTCCCGCTCGGTCCTCACCGACGGACCTGGGTCACGACAGCGCGGCGGCGTTGACCGCGCCCACCGCGATCAGCGCCACCGCCGTGGCGATGGCCGCCGGATGGAGCCGCTCGTCGGTGATGAGGTCACGGAACCGTCCGGGGACGACGATTTCGAGCACCACCAGCGCGACACCCTGCAGGACGACGCCGACCATGCCGTACACGGCGGCGTCGACGAGGCCCTGGCCGAGATCACTCGAGCTGGCGATGATGGCGGTGGCGACGACCAGGGCCAGCGCCACATACATCCCGGAGGCGACGGCGACCGCGTTGGGGCGGCGCTCGACGAAGACCAGCTGCCGCAGGTTTCCCGGCGTCAACACGTCGACCATCACGAAGCCGGCCACCAGCACGCCGACGCCGACCAGGAAGTAGAGGACCGCTGCGACCACGTTCTGGGCGAGGTAATCACCGCTGATGGTGCCGAACTCGATGGCGGCGATGTGCATGGGATCTCCTTCGACTAGGTGGGTGTCCGCTGCGGGTGTCACTTTCCTCCGCCCGGGCCGCCCGGGCTACCGCCCGATCCGCCGGCAGGAGCACCCGGGTAGAAACCGGGGCCCAGGAAGATGAACGCCCCTCCGCTGTAATTGCTGCCGCGGACGTCTTCGACCCGGATCGTGCACGGACGGTTGTTGTCGGGGCCGACGATCACGATGTCGTCGTCGAAGCGCAGGTACTCGACGTCGCGATCGGTGGCCCGGGCCTCGGGACGCTGATAGTCGGCGAGGCGGTCGGCCACTTCGCTGGGTGTGCCGGTGCACTCGTAGCTCGACGCTTCGGTGCCGTGCGAGTACGCGGGATAGTTCTCCGCCACGTGTGTTCGAATATCCTTGGCCGCCAGCGACATTCCGAACAGCAGACAAACCAGGCCGCCGATCGCCAGCGCGCCGGCGAGAAGGTACAGGCTGCCCTTGCTCACGGCGTCCACCGGCTGGAGGTGTACACCACGGTGCCGCCGGCCCCGGGTTCTGGATACAGGTGCCAGGTCTGCCACCGCCAGCCCGCGCCGTCGGGTTGGGCGGCCAGGGCGGTGAGCGCCGCATCGTCGCCGGGGAACGCGCCGCCGAGCCACCCGGGGTCGCGGACGCAATGGTCGCGAAGCTCTTCGGCGAGGTGACGGAACGTCGACTCATCTTGGGCGCTCATGTGGGATTCGAGTTGGTAGCCGGGGGCTTCGGCGCGTTCGGGCAGGTCGCCGCCGTGGTGCTGGGCCGCACAGGAAACCTGTTCGGAAAAGCAGGCTTTGGGGTTCTCCACCGTGATGACGTGGGAGGCGCCCAGCACGCCGAGTTGCAACGCGCCGCCCTCGGGGTGGTGGATGCGCCACGTCGCCAGCGTCGGTGGGGCGGGGGCGTTGAGTGCCAGCCCAAGGCCGGCGCCGCTGACGTCGGTCGGCGACACAGCGAGTTCGTGGAGCGGCAACAGCAGTCCTAGGCGTCGGCGGGGGGTGCGGGGTAGACGGTCAGCTCACCGGGCGTTACCGCGCGGCCGAGCGACACCTCCCACGCCATGTCGGCGGCCCACCGCTCGAAGCCCAGGAACGTGGTCTGCGCGCCGTCGGCGTAGTCGACATAGTCCATGTCGCCGCCGGCCGGCAGGCCCGTCGTGCCCTCGGTGGTGTACGAGGCCCGCCCGCGTTCGGTCTCGTTGAAGGTCACACCGTCGGCCGTATGGGTCCCGCCCGGTTGCAGTGCCAGATCCTTGCGCCGCGTCCACATCGCCAACTCGAGGCGGCCCTCGTCCTCCTCGACACTGAACCAGATCGGTTCGCCGTCGCCGCCCTCCAGCAGGTGCTCCCACCAGACGAACGGTCCCTCGCGCATCGTGACCGATCCGCGGACGACGTAATCGATGCCGCGGTAGCTGACGATGGCGCCGGGGCCGAGCTGGCGCGGGCCGAAGGTTGGCATGGTGGCGAACTTCAACGGATCCTGGCGCTCGGCCCGCTGCCGAGGCTGCTGAGGACGCTGCCGCGCTTTGACGAACACGACGATCGCGGCGATGAAGAAGCCGATAGCCAGCAGTATCAGCAGCGTTTCCACGCGAACCCTTCCATGCGGTGTGCTCGTGATGCGGTTGGTTGGTCTAGTACCGACGGTAACAGCGCGGGTGGGGCTCGCTGCAATCGTCGAGTCGGCCCTCGGACGCGGGGGCGGCGCCACCGGCATCGGGCCCGGCCATGTTTGTCCGAATCTCGCTCCGGGCATGAACGGGGAGGAGGAGTATCGAAACCCCAGGGATGGGGAGGACGGGCGACGGGTGGGCGGCAACGAACGGTCCGGTTGGGATCCGAAGTTCATCGAACAGGTCGGCAAGTGGGTTCGACCTGCGGTGCGGACGTGGTTTCGCGCCGAGGTGCGCGGCATCGAACGCATCCCGGCCGGCGGTCCGGTGTTGTTGGTGGCCAATCATTCGGGCGGCATGATCACTCCCGACGGCCTGGTGTTCGCGCCGGCGTTCTACGGACATTTCGGCTACGACCGACCGTTGCACAGCCTTGCGCATTACGGCGTGGTGATGGGGCCGCTGTCGCTGGTGATGAATCGTCTGGGGATCATCGAGGCCAGCCCGGACAACGCGGCCGCCGCGCTGGATGACGGCGCCGTGGTGCTCGTCTTCCCGGGCGGTGACTACGACGCGTACCGGCCCACCGCGGCCGCCAACGTCATCGACTTCAACGGCCGCACCGGCTACGTCAAGACGGCCATCCGGGCCGGTGTGCCCATCGTGCCCCTCGTCTCGATCGGCGCCCAAGAGACGCAGCTGTTCCTGACCCGCGGTCACCGCCTGGCGAAGCTGTTGCGGCTGACCAAGTTTCGGCTGGAGATCGTGCCGGTCAGCGTGGGCCTGCCGTTCGGCCTCAGCGTGTTCTTCCCGCCGAATCTGCCGCTGCCGTCGAAGATCGTGATGGAGGTGCTCGACCCGATCGACATCGCCGCGCAGCTCGGTGACGACCCCGACATCGATGAGGTCGACGCGCACGTGCGGGTCAGGATGCAGCGGTCGCTGGACCGGCTCGCCGCGCGGCGCCGCTTCCCGGTCCTAGGCTGAAGCGACGGCAGCAGTTCCGAGGGTGGGAGGTGCATTGGGCACATTCGATGCTGTGCTGGACGACGAGCGCACTCAGCTCGACGCCTTCGTCGAGGAGTACCGGAGCCTCATCCAGGCCACCCTCGACGGCCTCACCGAGGAACAGGCACGGCGCCGACTGGTCCCGTCGGCGACCACGTTGCTCGGCCTGCTCAAGCACGTCACGTGGATGCAGCGGGTGTGGTTCGAGGAATCCGTCGGCGGTATGTCGCGCGTGGATCTCGGTCTGGTGGACAGCGTCGAGGAGTCGTACCGGATTGCCGACGACGACACCGTCGCCTCGGTGTCGGCGGCGTTTCGGGACGCGTGCGCGACGGCCCGGGAGATTGTCGCCGGCCTGCCGTTGGAGACGGTCGCGCGGGGCCACCGCGCCGGACCGCGCACGCTGCGCTGGGTGTATTTGCAGGTCCTGCGTGAACTGGCCCATCACTGCGGGCACGCCGACATCCTGCGTGAGCAGATCCTCGCCAACTGACTTCCGCCTTGGCGTGCAGGGCGTTGTCAGGCGTTGATGTGCATTGCCGCGAGCCGGTCGTCGGCGAGCTGGAAGGTGAACGTGTACGGGGTGCTGGAGCCGTTGTTGTGAAGTTGTGCGATGACGACGATCTCGTCGTCATCGGTGCGGTAGAACGTGATGATGTCGAGTTTGATGGCTTTACCGATGAATTCGGCGTTGCTCCAACGAGATATTGCATCGATGCCGCGGACCTCTCGCCCCCAGTCGGTGACGTAGCCACTGCCTGGCGCGAACTGGTCCAGGAACGCGGCGGTATCACCATTGTTGGCGGCATCGATGACACCGCGCACCGGTGCTGGTAGTTGAGTTGGCATCGCGAACCTTTCCTTCGGTCAAGCCCGACCACATGTGCTGAGGCATGACAACGTGTCTGTGATGAGTCCCGCGTTCGTCTGCTGGAGCTGGTCGATCATGGTAGCTCGGCTAATTCTTTGCGGTGGGGTTTGTGGGAGCGTGGTTGGCGTGGTGCTGTGGACTTTCTGACAGGTGGTGGCGGTAGTCGGTCGGGGGGAGGCCGACGCGTTTGCGGAATGTCGTGGTGAAGTGGCTATGGGTGGAAAATCCTGTTGCGAGACTGATTTCGGTGATGGATTGGGCCGTGGTGAGCAGCAGGTCCTTGGCGTGCGCGATGCGCCGGTCGAGGATGAATTGGTGGGGTGTGGTGTGGAATGCCGCGGCGAATGCTCGGGTGAACGTGCCGGTGCTCATGCCGACACACTCGGCGAGTGTCTCCAGACTGGTCTCACCCTGGACGCGGCTTTGGTGATCGATATGGCGCAGGAGCAGGTTCTGCTCCGCCGGTGTGAGTGTTCTGGCTGCGGGTGTGCGTGGTTGCGGTGGTGGGGCGAATCGATCGATGAGGCGGACTCGAAGCGCCTCGGTCAGAGTTTGGGAAAGGAGCCGACCGGTGGTGTCGTCGCGGTGTGTCAGTTCCTCCAGGCATTCGATGAGCCGGAGCGTAAAGGGCTGCAGCGGTGTGATCAGCGCCTCGCTGTGCGGCCCGAAAATATGAGTGGGCAACGGTATTTCGCAGTAGGTTGTCATCGGTCCGGAAGTCCATGTGGTGTGACGGGGAGAGGCCGGAAGGATCCACAGGTCGGTGTCGGTGGGTCGAGTTTCGGCGTCGGGATCGGGTTGTTGAGTGGGTTGCAGCTGGCGGGGGTCGGCGCACACAACGACGCGATGGGGACCGTGGGCTTCCCATTCGGGATGGGTGATCACCGGTGCGGTCGCGAAAGTGCCGACCAGCCATCGTCGAGATCGGAAGCGGGACGGTCCACTGTTCCCGCGCTGAGGTTCTGGGCGCGGTGATCGGTGATCCGGGTACGCGGTGTCATCCCTGTCGGTGCTGTGATTACGGCGGATCATCAGCGAACGCCGTCTGTGCTCGTGCGGCATTCACTCTCGGTGATGCGCGGGGTTGCGGCCAACGCGTGGCCAGCGTTTATCGCCCAATAGTCCATGTGACGTGCTTCCTCCGGTGGCAACGACTGTCGTTTACCGCCCCGGAGGTGTCTGTGTCCCGCCGATGTGGCGTTCGTGTCCTGTTGAACTCGGGCAGCTGCCAAATTAGCGCAAGCGAGCGCGATTCCGCAAGCCGTAGCAACCCCGATGGCGTTGCTATGGCATGTCGAGGAGGTCTTCTCTCGGACGGTCGACCGTAGTGTCAGCAGCTTCGTGGCGTTCTTCAGTGCCGGGATCGTGGTTTCGGCTGCGCTCATCGCTTCGGTCGTGATGGGGTGGTGTGTCGGCATCGGCGGCGAAATTGCCCAACGTCCGACGCGACTGTGATGCCACGGTTTCTGACCGCAGAAACAACCAAGCAACAACGTGTCCAAACCCGTTGTGCCGCAGCAACGTCAGGTACACGTCCACGAGCGTGGCGGCAGGATTTGCTGCCCGCCAAGCATATCTGTGACGCCTTCGGTAAGGGCGTGTAAGCCGGCGACGACATGTTTGCCGCGTTTCGCGTTTTCCGAAAGGCCGACCGATTTTCTGAAAGCTTGTTGTTGGTTCTTCGGATACGGTGCGGCACATGCCTTTGTTCATTGTGTCGGAGGCGCGGGCACGTCTGTCGGAAAGGCAGGGATGGTGAGAACGCTGATCGCGGCGGCAGTGGCAGCCTTTGGTTTGATGCTGGGTACCGCAGGTGTTGCTGCGGGCGACGATGTTGTCGTCTACGACGGCGCGACGGGAATACCGTGGAGCTGGCCCACCGAGAGCGCTTGCATCTCCGACGGTCCTGATATGCACCTGGACAACGTCGGCGAGGACAATTTCTATCGGTACTGGTACTGCCTCCAGCACGACGATGGCCTGTGGTATCTGCACAACAGTGATCAGCCGACCCACCAGGAGTGACCGGGGTCGGAGTGGTGAGAGTCGGTGCCATTTACCGTCACCGCCCAGGCCCTCAGCTCCCACAAAGACACAACAGGTCCCGGAACTACTGTGCGACAAGGCATTGGAATGAACCAGGAACCCCCTCGAGCTGCGTTCAACGCCATCGCGGCGGGGGTGTAGAGGAGACAGACTATGCGCAGACTATTTGTGGTTCTCGTCGGGCTGGTGGCGCTGGTGGGTCTGTCGGCGTGTGGTTCCGGACAGTCGAGTTCGTCGACAGCCGGTAGTCCACACAAGTCGACCAATCCCGGTACGGCACCGAATTCGGCGTCGAATGCGCAGTACTGCGCTCAGAACCGTGACCCGAAGTGTCCGAAGGGCAGCTACCACGGCACCCACGTCGTTCTCGCGTCCAAAGGCGGCTACTGGGATGCCGACGGTAATCCGGTCAACGGTGGGCCGATGGGCGCTAACGGGGCGACCAGCAACAACCTCACCCAGGAATACTGCGCGCGCAACGAGGATCCCGGCTGCCCGATGGGCAGTTACGTGGCTCCCAATGCCATGCGAAACCCTGACGGCAGCCCCAGCTACGTCGTGTGTGAGGGCACCATCTGCACCAATCCCAACCACGGTGCCGCCGACCCCGGCGGCGTCTGGGATGCCGACGGTAATCCGGTCAACGGTGGGCCGATGGGCGCTGACGGGTCCACCGGCAACAATCGCACCCAGGAGTACTGCGCGCGCAACGAGGATCCCGGCTGCCCGATAGGCAGTTACGTGGCTCCCAATGCCATGCGAAACCCTGACGGCAGCCCCAGCTACGTGGTGTGTGAGGGCAGCATTTGCACCAACCCCAACCACGGTGCCGCCGATCCCCGGAGCAACGCCCCTGCAACCGAGGAAGACCTGGGAGCCCCCGAAAATGGTTCTCCGAATGAGACGCCCGAGCCAGAGACCGATTTCGGCGACGATGCTTCGATAGATGTCCCGGAACCGGAGGAAGAAGCGTTGCCTGAACAGCAGCCCGATGACGACGATTCCTACGACCCGGGACCGATCGACGATTCGGGCGACGAGCCGAATGTCGACGAGTCGTGACCAGAGGAGAGCATGAAGCCGTCCCGCCCGGTGACCCGGAGCCCCGATGCCAGTGAAGGCGCGCCGACGAGTGTTGCGTCGTGTCCTGATCACCTGCCTCAGCATCGTGGCGGTGCTCGTCGTAGCTCTTGTCGCGGCCATACTGTGGCCGAACGCCACTGTGCCGGCAGATCAGCCGAACATGACACCCGTGATGACCGGCACCAACAACGACTGGTTGTCGTTCGACGACTTCGTGCCTGGCACGGCGATTGCTGCCGACGGGCCCAACAACGACGAATACGAGTGCACGCTGGCGTTTTTCGGGCGTGACAGTTCCGGCACGCCGATCGGCTTCACCGCGGGGCACTGTGACCGTCCCGACGACGGTCCACCGCACTTCACCCGCACGGCCGACGAGGACACCCCCGTCCAACTCGGCCGCTTCACCACCGTTCAAACCGCTGACACGCCGGACAAGGTCGTCAGGACAGGTTCGGACGGCTGGTCGGACTTCGCGGTGATCGAGATCGACCCCGCACTGGCTCGAGCAGCAGAAGCCAACGCCAGGATCGCGGGGACTTACCAGGTGACCAAGGTGCTTGATCATGAGTACCTGTTGAACAACAACGTGACACTGTGCAAGTTCGGATTCGTCAGCGGCGAGACCTGTGGCGCAGTGGTCGAGCACAACAACCTCACCGTGTCGGCCGAACTGTATTCCGCATCAGGCGATTCTGGCTCGCCGGCGTACGTGAAGCTCGGCAACGACGAAGTCGCAGCGGTCGGCATCTTGCGGGGTTCGCCGGAGGGGGACGACAACTACACCGAGTTCTCCCTGCTCGCGCCGATCCTGAATGCGACGCGCACAACCCTGTTCTGTAGCGACCCCACCTGTACCGGGAACTGATGGATCAACTGGATGGCCGCTGCCGATTCTGCGACAGTTCAGGCGGGCGAGGACACGGATTCCGACGCTGACATCGGGGTCCTCGGCCCGGTCAGTCGCCCCGGTGATTCCAGGGCGTTGTCGCCAGCGGCGCCGGCGCCGGGAGTCGAGATTCCGGTAGGGGCGGAACCGCCTTGAGCAACGGATTGCGATCCTTGAGGGCCCCTGAGGTTCGCCCGCGGCCCCAGCCGACCATCTCCCGGTAGCCGCCGAGCAACCCGTGACCGGCGACGGCATCCTCGTCGGTGTGCGGGTTGTCCGGCCCGGCCGGCGCCGAGACGGGGGAGACGTAGAGCGCATCGACGGGGCAGTAGGCCTCGCACATGAAGCAGGTCTGGCAGTCCGACTGCCGGGCGATGACCGGGATGCCGTCCGCGCCGCGGTCGAACACATCGGTGGGGCAGACCTTGATGCACACGTCGCACGCGATGCAGGCGGTGGCGCTGACGATCTCGATCACGCCACGGCCTCCGACGAGATCAGCTGCGGCAGAACAGGGTCGGCGGCGGTCCACACCGCGTCCAGCCCGCCGACCAGTAGCCGGTGGGTCAACCGGTGGTCGACGTCGGGAAGGTCCTCGCGCCGATGGATCCCGCGGGTTTCGGTGCGCGCCAGTGACGCCGCGGTGATCCACCGCGCCGCGGCGACCAGCGCGATCGCCTGCCGGGGCTTGTAGGCGTCGCGTGCCGAAACCGGGGCCAGCCCGTCGGCGATGTCGCGCCACAGCGTTTCGAGCGCTGCGGCGGACTCGGTGAGCCTGTCGCCGGACTTGAGGTGGCTGCGTTGCGGCGGCAGGATGTGGTTCTGCGCGGCGCGCACCACCTCATCGACGGATGGGGCGTCGCGGGGCCCGGGCCGCAATCCGACCCGATGTGCGGCGACCACCGGACCGGCCACCCGCCGACGGCTGTACTCCGCGGCGCCGCGCCCGGCAAACGATCCCGACGCGATGGCCCACGATCCGTTGTGGCTGCCGCCGCCGCTGATCGAACCGGTGATCAGCTCCCGGGTGGCCGCATCGCCGGCGGCGAACAGCCCGGGAACGGTGGTGGCGCAGTCGGATCCGGTGAGCCGCAGACCGCCGGTGCCGCGCACCGAGCCCTCGTAGACTATGCGCAGCGGATAGGCGGTGACGAATGGATCGATGCCGGCCTTGTCCAACGGCAGGAAGTAGTTCGGCTGGGCATCGCGCATGATCTGGCGGATGTGTTCGGGGGCCCGGTCCAACCGGGCGAAGACCCGTTGGCCGCGGGCCAACGCCCGCTGTGCGTCCTTGCGTCCGGCCAGCCCGAGTTGGGTGGGTAGCGGCCGGCCATGTTCGTCGTAGAAGCTGGCCCACTGCAGCATGCGGCCCTTGGTGTGGACGCCCCATTCCGGTGCCAGCGCATAGGCGGTACAGAACTCCATGCCGGACAGGTGGGCGCCCACCTCGGCGGCCATCAGGTAGCCGTCGCCGGTGTCGACGTTGGTGCCGAACGACCCGGACAGGAATGCGGTACCCCCGGTGGCCAACACCACCGCACCGGCACCGATGCGCCACGGGCGGCCACCGTCCTGCCGGGCGATTCCGGTCGCGCCGTTGACAATTCCTTCGTCGTCAGTGGTCAGCGCGGTGGCCGGATGGTGGTCCAGGATCCGCACGCCGCTGCGGTGGGCCTTGCGCCGCATCCGACGCATGTACTCCGGCCCCTGCAGGCTGATGCGGAGTTGTCGGCCGTCGTCGCCGACAGGGAACGGGTAGCCCCAGCCGGCGAGTTGGTCGATGCGGTCCCACGACGTGGACAGCACCCGCGCCATCCACTCGGCGTCGGTGAGTCCGCCCGCGGCGGCCTCACGTTCCCGCAGTGATTCGTCGCGTCGGCGACCGGGCGGGATCAGCCAGAGATTGTTGCCGCCGGCGGCGGTGGCTCCGCTGGTCCCGCAATACCCCTTGTCCACCAGCGTGACTCGGCTTCCGGCCTCGGTGGCGGCTATCGCGGCCCAGGTGGCAGCCGGGCCGCCACCGATCACCAGGACGTCGGTGTGATGGGTGTCGACGTCACCGACTGCGGTCATGCCCGACCTCCTCCCGCACACCCAGTTCGGCGAGCAACACGCGGCGCAGATCGTCGAAACCGTCGTCGCCGCGGCTGCGCGGGAACGGCAGGTCGACGCGACGGTCCAACGACACCTTGCCGTCGGAGAGCACCACCACGCGGTCGGCGAGCAGGATCGCCTCGTCGACGTCGTGGGTGACGTGCAGGACCGCCATGTGCCGGCGGGCCCACAACTCGTGCAGCAGGCGGTACATCTTGAGCCGGGTGAGGGCATCCAACGCGCCGAAAGGTTCGTCGAGCAACAGCAGGTCGGGTTCGCGGACCAACGCCCGCGCCAGCGAAACACGTTGGGCTTCACCGCCGGACAGCGCCAGCGGCCACGACTTCGCCTTGTCGGCCAGCCCGACCTCGTCGAGTGCGGCCTGCCCGCGGGCGGCCCGGCTCGGCGTGTCCGGGCCGGCGTCGGGCAGGGCGAAGATGACGTTGGCCAGCGCGCGGCGCCAGGGGAGCAGGCGTGGATTCTGGAACACCACCGCCCGCGAGCGCGGCACGATCACCGAGCCGTCGGCCTGCTTGTCCAGGCCGGCCAGAATCCGCAACAGCGTGCTCTTGCCGGAACCGGAACGGCCCAGCATGGCGACGAATTCGCCGTCGGCGATGTCCAGGTCGAGGTCGTCGAGGACCTGCTGGTCGCCGAAGGCGCGCCGCAGCCCGCGGGCCTGGACCACTGCTGCGGTCATACCGTGCCCTCGAAACCGGCAAAACCGTTGCGCCAGGACAACAGCAGCCGCTCCAGTAGTCGCACCAGCGCATAGGAGGCGATGCCGAGCACCGCGTAGATGACGATCACCAGTAGCGAGACGTCGAACTGCAGATTGGTCTGAGCGCGCGACATCAGGTACCCGATGCCCTCGGTGGTGTTGATCATCTCGGCGAAGATCAGGCTCAACCAGGCGCTGGACAGCCCGAGGCGCAGACCGATGAGGAAGTTCGGCATCGCGCCGGGCAGGATCACCTGCGTGATCAGCGTGGAGCGCCGAGCCTCGAGGGTCTGCGCCATCTCCACCAATTGCTGGTCCACGCCGCGGATACCGGAGTAGGTGTTGATGTAGATCGCGATCGCGACGCCGAGCGTGATGAGCACGATTTTCGGCCCCTCGCCGATCCCCATCCAGATGATGAGCAGGGGAGTGAGCGCGAAATTCGGGACGGCTTTGAGGATCTGCATGCTCCAGTCGAGCAGGTCCTCACCCGTGCGGGTCAGCCCGGCCAGCACCGCCAGCACCACGCCCAGCGTGATGCCCAGAACGGTGCCGATCAGCACGCGAGTGGTCGAAGCGCCCACGTGCAGGGCGAGTTGGCCTTCGGTCAGCAGCTGCCAGGCCGTGACAGCCACGTCCGACGGCGGCGGGAACAGGTCCTCGTTGAGTAGTCCGGTCGCCGAGCCGATACCCCAGGCGGCCAGGATCAGCAGCGGGCTTGCCATCCGGCGCACCGGACGCGGGATCCGCGCCCAGAGGCCCCGTCTGCGCCCGTGGTGGGCGAGGACGTCGACCAGCTCCGGGGCCGAGGCCTCGAGCCGGGGCTGCGTGGCGACGGCGGTCATGACCGGGCCCCGGCCCACTCGCGCACGTCGAACTGGTTCTCCAGGGAGCCGTCGGCCACGAGGAACTCGTAGGCGGCCTGGAGTTGGTCGACGCCGTCCTTCGGGAACGGTTCGGTGTTGAACTCGTCGGGACCGATTGCTTCCCTGACGAATTCGACGTCGGTGCCGTCGGTCGTGGCGACCCAGTCCGTGTACGCGTCGAAGTTGTCCTGGATGTCACGGTTGACCGCGGTGACGGCCGTGGCCCAGGCGTCGGCGAAGCCGGGGTGCTGCTCGAGGAACGGAGCCAGGCCGATGGTCGCGCCGGCGTAGCCCAGGCCGTGGTTGGACAGGCTGTCGATGAGCGGGAAGCCCTTGTGTTGCAGTTCGAAAGCGCTGGCTCCGCTCACCGAGGTGGCGGCGATCTCGCCCGAGCTCAGGCCGGCGATCGACTCCGGCGTGGGCACGTCGCGCACCTGGATCTGGTCGGTGAGTCCGGCCGCGTCGATGAGCTGTCGGGCCGAGCGGTCGCGGACCGTGCCCTGCGGCGCGGTCACCGCCTTGCCCACCAGACCCTGGATGTCGGTCGGGCCGCCCTTGGCGCCTACCAGCCACACATCGCTGTTGATCGAATCAAGCGCCAGCAGCACCACTTTCGGGTCCCGGCTGCGGGCCCGCAGCGCGGGGTTGTCGCCGATGGCCGCCACGTCGACGGCACCGGCGATCAACGCCGACGCGACATCGCTGCCGGACTGGAAGAACGCGTACTCGATCTTGCCGACGCCGGCCGCCTTGAGTTCTTCGGCGAGGATGCCCTCCTTGTCGCCCCAGCCCAACGACCCGGCGGGGGTGCCGGTCGTGGAGGTGGCGCCGATGCGCAGCGTGTAGCCGCCCGAGTCGTCACCTCCGCCGCCCCCGCCACAGGCGACGGCCGAGCCGAGGACAGCAAGCGTCAGGGCGGTGCGCACTAGGTGGCGGATCATGAAGGGGCCTCCGGGGGTTGCTGATGAGCACGGATGACCCCAAGTAGATGCCGTGGCGGCGCCGCAGACCATGGTTGGAATCGGCCTGACTGGAAATGTCGGTGGGGACCGCAGTGCCGGGGCGGTTAGGACTCCAACCTCGCGCGGATGACCGCGAGCCGTTCGCGGAGCTGGTCCTCGTCGACGACACCGCGGGAGATCAACGAATGCGCCAGCGCCATCAGCTGGTTCTCCGGATAGGGGAGGTTCCGGTAGTGCGTGGCCGCCAGGGCGTCCTCGTCGTCGCGTCGCTCTTTGAAGGTCAGTGTGCCCTCGGTGCACGCGGCATGGTCCAGGGCGTCGGTGAGGCCGTCGAGACTGGTCTTCCACGGCGGAAGGTCGTTGTCGACACCGTATTTGGCGGCCATGGCCGGCCAGGTCTGGTCCGACGCGGCGATCTCCTCGAGCATCCCGATCGGGTCGTCGGGGTTCATATCGGGTTGGCGGCCGGGCGAGTGGCGGTGATGACGTTGGTCGTCACCCCGGGCGTGGGCAATGCGACGCCGATCAGGCAGTCCCGGGTGAGGATCTCGGCGAGTTGCTCCTCGCTCCACCCGTCGGTGCCGTCCGGACGCATCGGCATCACCATGAAACGGTGCTTCTGATTGGAGTCCTCGACGCGCACCTCGACGCCCGCCGGCAACTGCAGCCCGAATTCGGAGAGCACCTGCCGGGGCCAGCGCACGATGCGCCGCCGGTAGTTCGGGGTCCGGTACCACTCCGGTGAATTGCCCAGCAGCGGTCGCGGATAACACGAACACAGGGCACAGACGATGACGTGGTGCACGTCGGCGGTGTCCTCGAGGATCTTCAGGGCGACGAAGTCGCTGGGCGTGCCGAATCCGGTGGGGGCCAGCCAGTCGACGCCGACTTCCTTGCACGCGGTGATCGGATCGGTCAGCGCCAGGGCCTTGAAACTCGGGTCCAGCCACGCCTTCGCGACCAACTGCGCCGCCGGAGTGGACCCGATATTCTCGGCGAACTCGGTGAAATGCCGGTGTTGTTCCGCGGTGAACAGGCCCTTTTCGATGCACAGTTCGCGCAGCGCGATCTCGAGGACTTCGAAGTCGGTGATCTCGTCGACCATCGGTTTGACGGTGCGGTCGTGGTCGTGATCATGATCGTGGGACATCGAACTCCCTTGCGGCTGTAGTGGTTCGGTGAAGGGATGCGTTGCCGTCAGACAGCCGGCGCCAGCCACCGCTCGGGAATCTCGGTCTGCAGAGTGTCGTTGGCCGGACCGGTGTAGGAATCACCCCACAACTCGGTCTGCTTGAACCGGACGATGTAGAACCACTCGGGCCTGGCGTCCTCGCGGTCCCACGTCTCGTCTTCGGGGGCCGGACTCTCGTAGGCCAGGTCGGCGATGACCCCGGCCGCGCCGCGCACGTATTCGGGTGTCCGGGTGTAGAACATCGCCGGCAGATCACGCACGACGACCGCATCCCCGACGTGGAACCGGGCCGGGCCGGCCTCGCCGGCGAACACCTGCGGGTCGCCGATGCCCTGCGCGCGGAGGTGGTGCTTGTTGCGGACGACGTCGGCGCCGTCACCCTCGAACTTGGGCTGGGCATCCAGGTGCGAGCCGGACGGTAGGCCGGCGTAGCGCTGCTGGACCTCGGCGAGGCGGTCCGTCAGCTCACCCCAGCTGATGTGCTTCTTCTCGATGAGCAGGCGGCCGACGGACCACAGCCAGCGGCTGTAGTAGGGCCAACCCAGGTAGATCGAGCGACCCACATCGACGTTGGCCAGCCGCCGACGCTCCTCGGACACCCAGATTCCCTGCCAACCAAGGACTTCACAGAGCACATAGGTCATCAGCTCCCAGTGCTCTTCTTCTTTGTTCTCGTAGACCGCCGGCACATCCAACTCGCCGCCGACGTCGTGGGCATTCTTCAGGTACGCCCAGAAGTGCTCGTTGCTGAGCTGGTCGGCAAACGGCCACTCTGGATCTTCGGGAAACGTCGTGGCGAGCCTGGAGATCAGCGCCAGGCGTCGGAGTCGTTCATCGACTGGTGGCATTGACGACCCCCCACGATCGGTCCGAATGCCGTCAGAATAACCAGGCGATGGCCTGCCTGCAGGAAACCTGCGCAGATTGGCTGTTCCCCGGGGACCGCGCTGCTTCGGTTATAGTCCGGCCCGGGTGAGGTATCGAACACATCACTCGCCCCGAAGCATCACAACACGCGAGAGGAAACCCATGAGGGCGACCGCATACCGCCACAAGGCAGTCGTCGGCCTGGCGGCCGCCGCGCTGATCACCGCGAGCTGCAGCACCGGCGAGAACGTCGACGCGTCGGCGCCGCCGCAGGTCGGGTTGGTGTCCACCACTGTTGAGGAAGCCCCGGATCAGCCCACCGAGGTGAAGCTCATCGGGGAGCGCGACGTCGAGGTGACCCTGACCGGTCCGATCGCCGCCAAGTACGCGTCGGCAACCGAAGAGCAGAAGCAAGCCCTCGGCAAGCCGCTGACGGGTGATCGCAACGCGGGAGCACGGGAGCGCGGTGTGTTGTTCCAGCAGTTCCAGGGTGGGGTGATCACCGCGGTGAACGGCGAGGCGGGCACGCCTGGCTACATCACCTGGGGCAAGATCCGCGAGGCGTGGAATGTCGAACGTGACGCGGATGGCGTTCCTGACGACCTCGGCGACAACGGCTCAATGGGCCCGCTGGGTGCCCCGACCAGCGACGAGCACGCCGTCGGCGATCTGCTGGTGCAGAACTTCGACCACGGTCAGGTCGCGTTCGACCCGAAGACCGGCCACGTCGCGGTGACGGTCAACGGCAAGGTCGTGCCGTCCGGGCTGTAGAGCCCAGGATCGCCCGGGCAGCACGCTCGGCGATGAGCATGACCGGTGCGTTGGTGTTGCCGGACGTGATGGTGGGCATCGCCGAAGCATCGGCGACGCGCAGGCCGGCGACGCGGTGCACGCGGCACTCGGTGTCGAGCACGGTGTCGGCCGAACGCGGAAGGCCGTGTGCGTCAAAGGCTCCCATCGCGCAGGTGCCCACCGGGTGGAAGATGGTGGTACCCAGTTCGCTGGCCGCCTGTTGCAGATCTTCGTCGCTCACCAGTTGCGGGCCGGGAAGCAGCTCCTCGGGGCGGTGCCGCGCCATGGCCGGTGCCGCCATGATCTGCCGGGTCATCCGCAAGCCCCGCACGGCGATCTGACGGTCGCTGTCCGTGGACAGGTAGTTGCACAGGATCTTCGGGTTGGTCAGCGGGTCCGCGTCGGCCAGGCGCACGTGGCCACGCGAGCTGGGCCGCAGGTTGCAGACCGAGGGGGTGATGGCCGCGAACCGATCCAGCGGTTCGCCGAACTTCGGCAACGACAGCGGCTGCACGTGCCACTCCAGATCAGGACTGGCCAGCGCGGGGTCGCTCTTGGCGAAGGCCCCCAGCGTCGACGGCGGCATGGTCAGGGGGCCCGATCGCATCAGCAGGTATTGCAGGCCCATGCCGCCACGGGTGATCCAGTTGCGGTACAGCGTGTTGACGGTCCGCGCGCCGCCCACGCGGTAGATCGTCCGCAACTGCAGGTGGTCCTGGAGGTTCTCACCGACCCCGGGGAGGTCCACGGTGATCGGCACCTGATGCTGGGCGAGCAGCCCGGCCGGGCCCAGGCCCGAGACCTGCATGAGATGCGGCGAACCGATGGCTCCGGCGGTCAGGATCACCTCGCGGCGGGCGTGGACATCGACAGTGCGACCGTCCTTGAGCAGGCGCACCCCGGAGGCGCGGTGGGCGGCCGTGGTCCAGGCGCCGCGGCGCTGATCGTCGCGGACCTGGTCGTCCATCAGCAGCCGCAGCGCCTGGGTTTGGGTGTAGACCGTGAGATTGGGTCGGTGGGCGATGGGATGCAGGAACGCGTCGGCCATCGACCAGCGACGGCCGCGCCGCTGGTTGACGTGAAAGTACGCGCTGCCGGCGTTGTCACCCCGGTTGAACTCCTCGATGGGGGCGATGCCGGTCTGGGCGGCCGCGGCCTGCCAGGCGTCCAGGATCTTCCACCGCACCCGGGGCCGCTCGACGGGAATCTCCCCAGCCGCGCCGTGCCACTCGTCGGCCCCGCCGAAGTAGTCTTCCAATTCCTTGTAGATGGCCAGGGTCTGGCCGGGACCGTCCCACAGCCATCGATCGTCACCGGTGGCCTGGGCCCACAATTCGTAATCGCTTGCCTGCCCGCGCATGTGGATCATGGCGTTGATCGATGAGCAGCCGCCGAGCACGCGGCCCCGCGCGTAGTGAATGCTGCGGCCGGCCAGGCCCGGATCGGCCTCGGTCGCAAAGCACCAGTCGGTGCGGGGGTTGGCGATGGTGTACAGATAGCCGACCGGCACCTTGATCCAGAACCAGTCGTCTTTGCCGCCCGCCTCGACCAACAGCACCCGGTGGTCGGGATTGGCGCTGAGCCGATTGGCCAGCAGGCACCCCGCGCTGCCCGCTCCCACGATGACAAAGTCGAACTCGGCGACGCTCATGCCAGCAGTGTTCCTCAACGGCGCCGCGGGCGGGCGCAAGGGTGCTCGATGACTGCGCATGCCGCGCTGGTGCAGCCGGCCGGATCAGCGCCGGGACGGGTCGATCAGCACCTTGGCCTGATCGCCGGGGGAGCCCAGCGCTGAGAACACGGCGGCCACGTCCTGCAGACCTACGGTGTCGGTGATCAGGGGCGAGGCGTCGACCTTGCCGTCGGCCAGTAGGTGCAGGGTGTCGCGGAACTCCAGGGGCGTGTAGGCGAAGACGAATCGCAGGTCGATTTCCTTGGCGTTCGCCAACGTCGGCCGCAACCGGTCGGTGCCCATGCACACTCCGGCGACGACGACGCGCGAGTTGAACGGCGCCGCAGCCAGGATCGAGTCGATCATGCCCGGGTTACCGACGCACTCGAAGATCACCGGGCGTTTGGGCGCGGTGGCACCCAGTTTCTCGGCAATGCGGTACAGCGGTACCCAACCGGGGATCCGGCGCAGCTTCTCCATCGTGCTCATGCCCATCTCATAGAGGTCGGTGCCCGAGGTCAGGCCCGGCGCCGCCGCATACGGTGAGTCCTCCGCCGGATCGATGACCAGCGAGGCACCGCACCGTCGAGCCAACTCCCGTCGTCCTGGGGACAGGTCGCTGGCGACGATCGTCTCGACACCCTGGGCCTTGAGATGGCAGATGATCGCCAGACCCACAGGGCCGCAGCCGATCACAACGGCGGTGTCGCGGCGGGTGATGTCGCTGCGCCGCACGGCGTGCAGCGCCACAGCCATGGGCTCGGTCAGTGCGGCGATGTCGGGAGCCAGCCCGTTGGGCACCACAAAACTCATCGCGGCCTCGGCCAGCACCTGCTCGGCGTACGCGCCGGGTGCGGCCGGGGACAGCCCGGTCAGGTGCACGCCGTCGCCCGCGCGCAGCAGCGGGAACGACACGACTGTGGTGCCGGTCTTGAACCGTCTGGTCGCGCCCCGGCCCCGTTCGGCCACCTCGCCGCAGAACTCGTGACCGAAGACCACCGACTTGTCGGGGGCCACCGCGTCCGTGACCCCGACGGCCGTCATCACCTCGGCCAACTCGTGGGCATGATCCTTGGCATGCAGATCCGAACCGCAGATCCCGCACCGCAACACGTTCAGCAGTAGCTGCCCCGGCGCCGGATGCGGCGCCGGGAGGTCGATCACCGACAGCGTCGCCTCCCGGCAACTGACCGCCTTCATCCGCGGGCGCCCGGGATCGGGATGCTCTCGTAGTACGGCACGACCACGGCGTCTTCGACGTCGAGGTCGCCTAGCATCATCGTGGTCAGTGGATGTACGGCCGCGCCGGATACCGCGACGTTGATGCAGGCCGGCTTCCCGGAGGCGAATGCGCGCTCGATCGCCGGAGCGATCTCCTCGAGTTCGGTGACCTTTTCGCCATAGCCGCCGAAAGCCTTTGCCACCTCGTGGTAATCGGTGTCGGCCAGGCGCGTGATCACGTCGCTGCCCGCGCCGTAGACCGCCTCTTGGCCGTGGATCGACATACCCCAGCAGGCGTTGTTCAACACCACCGTGACAATCGGCAGGCCGTGGCGGACCATGGTGTCGAGTTCCTGGATGTGGAACCCGTACGCGCCGTCACCGGTGAGTTGCAGCACGCGTCGCTCGGGCTCGGCGATCTGCGCGCCTATCGCGAACCCCTGGCCGATACCGAGATAGCCCATGTAGCCGAGGTTGAGTGCACGGTGCGGCGCCGCCGCGGACAGACTCATCCCTGCCCACAGTGGGGCTTCGCCGCCGTCGAGGACCAGCACCGATCCTGGCCCCGCGGCCTTCACGGATTCGCGACCCGCGTGATACGGGTGCAGGCGCCCGTCATCGACCGTTGGCACCGCGGCGTAGAGCTCATCCACCATGGCTTGCGCCGAGGTGGCCTGCGTGAGCCATTCGCTGCGGTCCGGCCACTGCGTGTCCGCGTCGAGCAGACTCCGGAGGAACTCGCGGCAGTCGGCCACCACGGGCACCTCGACAGGGCGCAGACGGCCGAATTCGCTTGCGTCCAAATCTACTTGGATGACGGTGGCATCGGCCGGGACCATCGAATTGGCGCGACCACCCGTGAGTAGACCCGTTCGGGCGCCCAACAGCATCACCACGTCGGGGCCGGGCGTGACGGCCATGGCCAGCACGGCGAGGTTGTCGACGGCCCAGGCGTTGCAGCGGTGCTCGGCGGGCAAGACGCCGGCGGCGCGATTGTTGGCGAAGACCGGAATCCCGGTGTGGTCGGCGAACTTGGCGAGTTCGTCGCCGCAATCCGACCACAGCGTGCCGCCGCCGATGACGATGGCCGGCCGCTGCGCGGTCCGCAGTTGTTCGAGGGCGTCGGCAACCGCGGTCGGGGACGGCGCGGGCCGGTCATCGACGACGGCCACGCCACCGACGCGCACGGCGGCATCGTCGACCGGGGTGACGAGCACGTCGATCGGAATCTCCAAGAACACCGGGCCGGGCCGGCCCGTCAGCGCCTTGCGGATGGCCAACGCCACCAGGTCGGGGATGCGTTCGGTGGTGACCACACGGTGCGCCCACTTGGTGACCGGCGCGGCCGCGGCCACCTGGTCCAGACCGCCCTGCATCTCGTTGGTCTCCAGTTCACGCAGCGGGGGAGCACTGGCGATCATCAGCATCGGCACCCCGTCGGCCAGCGCGTTGGGTAGCGCGGCGAAGCCGTTCGCGAATCCGGGACCGGACGTCACGACGGCGACGCCGAGTCGACCGGTGGTCCGGGCGTAGCCGTCGGCGGCATTACCCGCCGCGGCCTCGTGCCGCGTATCGACCAGGCGCAGGTTGGATCCCGCGCACGCCGCCCAGAACGAGTCGAGGTGCCCGCCGTGCAGCGCGAAGATGTCCGTCACGCCGGCGGACTCCAGGGAACGGGCGAGCAGTTCGCCTCCATTGACCATCACAATGAGACCTTCCTACGGCGCACATCACAGTGATGTGATACTCAAGTATCAATTGAGACGTTGATATCTGTCAAGGGTGTGCGGTCGCTACACTGCGGCCATGGAGGATGCGGCAGGACCGTCGTTGCGGGAACGCAAGCGGAAACGTACGCGTGCGGTCATCTACGAGGCCGCCATGGAACTTTTCGAGGAGCGCGCCTACGCGGAGGTGACGGTTGAAGACATCTGCGAGCGCGCGGAGATCGGTCGTGCCACGTTCTTCCGGTTCTACGGCGCCAAGGGCGCGTTGCTGCTCGAGTTCAACCGGCGCCTCGCCGATCGGGTGCGTACAGAGGTCGACGCGGGTGCGGGCTCGGCCCCGCAACGGTTGCGAACGGTCGGGGCGGTCGTGGCGGACGCCTGGGCGGACAGCAGCGCAGCCATGCGCGCGATGGCCTTCGACATGCTCAACCGGCCCGAGACGCCGGTCGGTGGCGAGACCCTGCACCCGGAACTGATCGCCCTGGTGGCCGAGATCGTGGCCGAGGGGCAGCGCAACGGTCAGTTGCGCGGACAGCAGCTGGGTGCGCAGTTCATCGCGACCATGGTGGTCACGGTGCTGGCCGGTTGCGTAGCGAACTGGTTCGATACCCCCGACATGGAGCTGCGCGCCGCGATGGTGCACACCGTCGACCTGATGTTGACCGGGCTTCAACAGAGTTAGGCGGGATGCCGAATTACCCAGTCGCCGTATGGAATTGGCAGCAGTATCAGAACCGAGTTCTGACGCACCCCGTCGTGCGAGGTCCCGTGTCAGTCGTCTTCCGCTTCCTCCTCTCGCCTGCGCGCGGCCTCGATGATTTCGGGCGGGGCCGGCTTCCGCAGCCAGGCCCGCATCCGCATCAGCCCGCCGACGACAGTGCCGATGGCGAGTATGGCAACGATGATCCAGAGTGCAGTGGCCATACGTCATTGTCCGCCTGCGGCCGACGGTTTGGGGCGGGGCACCCGAAATGGATGGCCACGACGTGCTTCGGGTTGGCCAAGCCGGGTACGTGGGCCCGTCGGCCGTGGTTGTCTGATGCAGACAGACGCGAGGAGTTCGATATGGCGGTCCGGGGTCTCAGGGCACTCAAGAAGATCATGCAGGCGACCTTCGATCCTGAGTCGGTGATCCCGGACGACGCCACAGTGTCCGAATACACCGGCGATGACAGTTTGTCGCGGCAAGACCTTTGTCAACACCCGATTCCGGCCGATTCCCTGACGTGGAAGTACTGGGGCCGTCTCGACGTGATGTTCTTCGGCAGCGGGGTGATAGGTCCCATCGCGGGGGCGTGGCCGCAGATGGGCCAGGCGACCTCGGGGTCGGTCCTCTTCACCGGCGACAATTCCTTCCGGGCACGCGCGAAGATCTCCAAGGCGCGACGGCAGCGATCTCGCGAGTACATCTACGGGGCCGTGTACGAGGCCGCGGAGGAAGCGAAGAAGTACGGGCTGAAAACCCGCAATATGCACAAGCCCATCAAGGGCTCTCTACAAGACGGTACGTATCACGCTCTGAACGCCGAAACCTTCTACTTTGCGCACGTCACCTTCTTCTATCACCTGCTGATCGTGGTCGCCGAGCAGCTCTACTTCGACGGGGCCATGCCGCGGGCCATGAAGGAGCAGATCTTCGAGGAATCCAAGGAGTGGTACAGCATTTGGGGAGTGGACGACAGTCCGCAGCCGGACACCTACGCGGATTTCGAGCGGTACCTGGCGAACGTCGAGCGTCACCACCTGGTCAACTCGCAGGTCACGCAGCTGATGCTGGAACAGTTCGTGGAGCGACGTCTGGCGCCGCGCTGGTGGCCTGCGGCCATGAAGAAGCTCGTGTGGCCCTGGGTGGTGGGACGACGGCAAGTCGTCGTCAACAGCTTCCCGCGCCATGTGCAGGAGCTGTTCGGATTGGAGTGGACGCCCGAAGACGACGAGATGCTGCGCCGCTTCACGCGGATGTATCGGCGGGTCGATGCGGTGCTCGAGCGCGTCCTTCCGCCGAAGCTCGGGTACCTGCCGATCGCGGCGAAAGGGTTTGCGCGGGAAGGAATCCACCCGCGCAACATCACCCTGGACTCCGCCCAGCAGGCGCTCCGGGACAGCCGGGCACGGCGCGCGGTTCGAGCCGATGCGCCGGCGGGGGAGCCGAACATCGGTGCGGCCTCCGGCTAGTACGGGAGGATGCCGCCGTCCTCACCCGGCGCGTACACCACCTCTATCCACAGGCAGCCATCTTCTTGCACGGTCCGACGGCGTCGGCGATTTAGCCTTTGGTCATGGACGAGGGAACGGTCAGCGGTGCACTGCAACGGGCTTATGAAGACATGATTTCCGACGATGTCGGCCCTTTCCTGTGCACCCGCGGCTTCGAGATATCTTCTGACTCCAACTTCATTCGGGAGCGCGGGGGAGGACTCTACGACGTCATCGAGCTTCAAGCAGATTGGTACAACGGCACGAAATCGTGGCATGGATTCTTCGTCAACGTCGGCATCGGCTCGGCCGAGGTCGACACCGCGTGCCAGGGCGACGAGCGTAGCGGGCATCCGCTCAAAGGCTCGCTCCTGCAACGTCGTTGGGAGCATTTGGTTCCCGATCTACCGTACGCGGTGCGTTTTGACCGTCGTACGCACATGCGGCAATTCACCGCCGCTCTTTGCGAGGGCTTTGATCTGGTGCTGGCTGAGATGGAGCGGATAAGCACCACGAAGCAGTTGGTGCGATACGCGGTCGACAACAACTTGCTGATCGAATACGAGAGGACCTGCCGATACCTGGCCGCAGTCGGTGACATCGACACACTGACTGAATACGTGACAAGGTTGCGCGAATGCTTCGGGCATCAAGACCGTTGGTCGATCTTCAGCCGTGACATCGGTTCGGCTGTCGGGAGCTGGGCGCCGGACCTGCAGAAGCAAGGACTGCTCGACCCGCTTCAGGGCAGTGACAAGCGCGAGCTTTCGTGAGGGCGGCGGTCGCCAGAGGGCTGTTCACGGAGTTTCTTGGACAGGAAATCAAGCAAAGCATCGCAATCTGCTAGCATTGACTGCATTGCAAGCAGTGGGTGAGGGGGTGACTTGATGGCGACCTTGACGATTCGTGATTTCGACGACAACCTCAAAGCAGCCCTGCGTGTTCGCGCAGCGGAGCACGGCCGTTCGATGGAAGCGGAAGTGCGCGAGATCTTGCGCGCAGCATTGGAGCGCCCAGTGGGCGGCCCTGGGATGGCGACACGGATTCGGCAACGCTTCTCGGGAACCGGGGGCGTGGAGCTTGATCTGCCCGACCGGACGGAGCGTCCACGTCCTGCGGTCCTTGACGAATGATCGTCTTGGACACCAACGTCGTCTCGGAGTTGATGCGCCCGGCTCCGGACTCTGATGTCGCTAATTGGGTCGACAGTCTGGATGTGTCCGACCTCCTGCTGACGGCTGTGACGGCAGCCGAGCTGATGTATGGCGTTGCCCGCTTGCCGGACGGGCGTCGTAGGGGTGAGCTACGCGCAAAGATGGAAGGACTGCTGGCGGAGGATTTCCGGGACAGGATCCTGCCGTTCGACGCGCTCGCCGCAACTCACTATGCGGATATAGTCGCCGATCGGGAGCGTAGTGGGCGTCAGATCAGTTTTGCCGACGGACAGATCGCCGCAATCTGCCGCAACTGGAACGTCGGGCTTGCGACGCGCAACGTCAGTGACTTCGCCGGCACCGGGGTCGAACTCATCAACCCGTGGGATTCGGCAACGCCGTAACTGCTCGGCCGGGGGTGAGAACCGTTGGGCCGCCGGTCGATACGGCCGACTAGTTGCTGGGCTTCCCCCAGCACCCGGGATGGTGCTGCGCTCGCTCGTACCGACGGCCGACGGGGAGCACCAGGGTTCACGCGACGCTGCTGACAATCCCCATCACCACGCCGGCGAGGGTCAGCACGCCGACCAGCACTACGGCGGCGATCGCCTGGCCTCGCCGGTGCCGGCGGGCACCGTGGATCGCCACCGCGATGCCGGCGAGGATCAATGCTGAGTAGGCCGCCAGTCCCACCGTCAGCGTCGCCGTTGCTGCGCTGCTGGTCAGAGTCACGTTGTGCATGCCGTGAGCCTACGGTGGGAACGAAAGCATCACGCCGTCGGACAGGTCGAACAGATCGCCGCCTGACCACCAACGGGCGTCGAAGATGAGCCGCCCCGGCCCGGAGGTATCGGTGTCTCGGTAGGCGAAACTCATCCATCGGCACTGCTGGTGTCGAGGCGGTTTCGGCGACGGTGGAAGTGGAACTGAGCGGTCGGTTACGAGATGCGAGGAGGAACTGCCACAGTTTCACCCGCTACATCGATCGCGACCTTGCCGCGGAGTGCATACGACCGCCTGTTCTCCAGGAGTTCATGAGCCTCGCCCATTCGTGCGAGCGGAAGAGTTGCGCCGATAACCGGCTTCACGAGGCCGCGCTCGATCAGCGTGGTGAGTGCGTCCAGTTTTCCTCGGTTCTGTCGGGTGAAGACGAAGTGATACGCGGCATTCTTGCCCCACGCCTCGATGAGGTTCTGCGGCTGTTCGATGTCGACGATGCTGACGACGCGTCCGAAGTCGGCCAGCGTCAACGGGCTTCGGGTGAGCGCGTCGCCACCGATCGTGTCGTAGACGACATCGACTCCCTCACCTCGCGTCATCTCGGCCACAGCATCGACGTAGTCGGTCGAAGTGAAGTCGATCGCCGCATCCGCTCCGAGAGAGCGCACGAACTCATGGTCGCCGGCTTTCGCGGTGGTGATCACGTGTGCGCCGACCGCTTTCGCGATCTGGATCGCGATGGTGCCGACACCGCCGGCGCCGCCGTGGATGAGGATCGTCTCGCCCACGGTGAGCTGCGCTCGCGTCACCAGGGATTCCCAGACCGTTCCGCCGACGAGAGTCAGGCTCGCCGCCTCTAGGTGGCTGAGGTTCTCCGGCTTGCGGCCGACGAGGTCGACGTCGGCGACGTGCTGCTCGGCGTAGGAGCCGGCTCCGCCGAAGATCTGGGGCGTGTAGTACACCGCATCGCCGGGGCGGAACTCGGTCACGTGGGATCCGACTTCCTCGATCACGCCGGAGATGTCGTGCCCGATGATCGCCGGGAGCGGCACATGATCGGCGTAGTCTCCGCGCCGGATCTGATAGTCGAGCGGGTTGACGGCCGTCGCATGGACGCGCACCCGTACCTGGCGGGGTTCGACTCGTGGTACCGAGACGTCGCGCAACTCGAAAGCATCGGTGCCTCCGAAGCGGGGGAGCACAACGGCTTTCATCAGATCAGTCATATCGGCGTTCCTCATCGTGGTTGCGGGCCTGCGGCGCGCTGGGACAGATGGTCGTCTCTCAGCCTCGCTCGCACGATCCACACACTCCCGCCGGCAATGCCGATACTTTCGAGGATAGTGACACGCCTGTCACCCGGTGCGCGGGTGGCATCGCCATGATCACGCTGGCGTTCCGGCCAGGCCTGGCCGGGCAATGATGACGCCTCGGCGTCATCATTGCCGCCAACTCCATCGACTGGTACCTGGGACTCAGACGTTCACTCCAATGGCTCGGGTGTGAAGGTGGCGTCGACTCCGCCTACGGTCATCGTCACCTGACCTTCGATCACCATCACCTGCGCCGAGATCCGTCGATCGACAGTCTGGGCCAGTTGCTGCACCGCTGGGTGTGGTATCTGCACCACCGACAGATTCGGCAGCCCCGCCACTTTGGGTCCGACAGTGCGCCACCAGGTGGCCACGCCGGCGGCGAACGGGAAGAGCAGCACCTGCTCGGCCTGGCTGGCCGCCTTGCCCAAGGCGCGTTCGTCGGGCTGGCCGACGTTGATCCATTCCAGGATCCGGCCGGTGTAGTCGGCGAGGCGCAAGTCCGGTACACCGGGGGTGGACAGGCCTGCCCCGAACGCCAACTCACCGTCGACGTCGCCAAGGCGGTGTGCGCGCAGCCCAAACGCCAACAACCGCACCACCATCCGCTCATCGGTCTCACTGGGATGACGGGCCATGGTCAGAGTGTGATCGGCGTAGTAGTCGTGATCGACATCGGAGACGCCAAGTTCGACTTTGAATACTGTTGCAGAAAGTGCCACGCCATAGTGTCCACCCAGGTGGTGCCCCCCGAGTGGTCGGGTCGCATTGAGTGGACAGGGGCCGCCGAGTCAGACGGCGGTTCGAGTCGTCACCAGCCCGTTACATGTAACATGTCGACATGGCGGTGAGGGACAGGGTAGGCGAGTACAGGCGGCGGATGCGCGAGCGCGGCCTGCGGCCGCTGCAAGTCTGGGTGCCGGACGTGCGCACTGAGAGTTTCGCCGCCGAGGCGCATCGCCAGGCTTCGTTGGTCGCAAGAGCGGACGAGAGCAACGACGACCAGGACTTTATCGAGGCTGTCTCGACGCCCTGGGATGAGGAGTGAACCGAGGGGAGATCTGGACGGTAGCGGGGGGCATCTACGCGGGGAAGTCACGTCCGGCGGTGATCGTTCAGGATGACCTCTTTGACGCCACGGGTTCAGTGACGGTTGCGCCCATGACCAGCACGTTGTTGGATGCGCCGTTGATGCGCATTCGGATAACCGGCGGACAAGGTCGGCTATCGGGACTGGACCACGACAGCGACGTGATGATCGATCAGCTCACCACCGTCAGAAGGTCGAACGTTCACGTCCGAGTCGGCCGGCTCACTGCGGAACAAGTCGTCGAGGTGGAGCGGGCGATGATGGCATTCCTTGGACTGGCCCGGTAAATGAAAACCGTTGGGCTTGAGCGTAATTAGGTGCAGTTTAGTTGACATAATGTAGCTTATCGGTACAACGGGGAGCTGGGACGATTTGGCCGGCTGTCCGGATCCGTTCGTTCCTGTCCGATCCGGAACTAGTTGGGAGTAATCCGGGAAAACCTGGTAGCTGTCCGATCTCTCGCCCTCCGTTCCAGAACTATCTGACAGTGACATCCGCCCAGGTCCCCGCCCATGCACCCGCGGATCTTCGGCCGGCGTAACCATCGCGCTGACTCCGAATCCATGACTATCTGACAGCGCCGGACAGGACGATCGATAGTCCAGAACTACCTGACAGCGGCGGACACTCCGCGCCTTCGAGGTCCGCGGCGTGAACCATTTAATTCGTCACTGTGACGGTATGGCGGTGATGCAGCGACCTCTGTTCACGCAGGTTGCAGCCGCGTAGACCCAATAATATGGATAATGTTGATTATCCATCGTTTGTCTGCCAGGCTGCTGCTGTGCCGAACGAGACCGATCCTGGCTACTCCGTCGCCGAAGGCGCCGTTGAAGCTGCCTCCGTGCCGCCGTTCGCCGATGAGATCCCCCATTGGTTCCAGCAGTTCCTGGACCACCGGCAGGCCAGTAAACCCTCGGCGCACACGATGAAGGCCTATCGCCGCGACTTCATCGCCATTGCCAATCTACTCACAGGCGGGGCGCCAGCCCGGCTCAGTCCAGCTGACATAACTCGCGATTCGATGCGTACTGCGTTCGCAGCGTTTGCCGCCGACCACGAGGCGGCATCGATCCGACGCTGCTGGTCCACGTGGAATGTGTTGTGCACCTTCCTCTATACCAACGAACTGTTGGCAGCCAACCCCATGCAGCTCGTTGGGCGTCCGAAGCTGAAGAAGCCGCTGCCGAAAGCGCTCCCCCGAACTGCGGTTGAAGCCCTGCTCTCTGCTGTCACGCAGGAATCCGATGCTCGCCGAACAGATTGGAAAGAAAGGGATCTTGCGATAGTCCTCACTGCACTCCTCGCGGGACTGCGGGCTGAAGAACTGCGCCTGGTCGATGTTGGCGACATACGCACGCTCGACGACGGCTCCGCAGTGATAAATGTGAAAGGCAAAGGCGGCAAGGAACGCAACGTCCCCATCGAGGCAGCCCTGCTGGAGGTGATCGGTACGTATATGGATAGTCGTGCCGGACGGTTTCCTCAGGGCAAGAAGCGCACATCGTCGCCGAAGAGTACGCCATTGTCGGGCTGGCCACATTCTGCCCCGCTATTCGTCGGTCGGGACGGTGAACGGATGACGCGTGGCACTCTACAGTCACGTATCAAGCGCGCGTTCAAACGCGCAGGACCTGAAGCGCGCCCCGTACCCGGCGCCCTGGTGCACGGCCTTCGCCACACTTATGCAACTGAACTCGCGACCTCGAATGTCAGCGTCTACACATTGATGAAACTCCTCGGACATGAGTCGATGACGACATCGCAGCGCTACGTTACGGCGGCGGGGATTGAAACACGAAGTGCCGCAGCGCAAAATCAGCTTTATTCCCTACTGACCGAACAAAGGGAGGACGATGGGACGAGCTGAGAACGAAGCGACCCATTTGACCCAACGACGAATGAAGGCCCCGCAATGAGTAAGCGAGTGAGCCTGATTCTCCGCGACGCAGACGAAGCGATGATCGCTCCCTTCCTCCATCGGGGCTCGCCAGCTTTCGAGGTGCTGCGACAGTGGGCGCACCACCATGACTATGCCTCGGGCGACATCAGCTCGGATGCCGCTGTACTGCGAATTCTGCTTCGGGTAGGCGCCGAGGCTATGCACGAACAAATCCTGGCTGCTGGCTACGCCCAGCTTGCGTCCGAATTCAACAGCGCATCAACAAGAGTCGAGCGAATGGCCGCGCGGGGTCGTTCTGCGCCCCAGACCGACGAGCTCAGATGAGCCCCCGTGCGCTCCGCGGCGGTCACACGCATCAGGGCCGGCAAGTCCCGCACGGCAGGATGGGCTTGCGCACGGTGTTTGCGGCCCACTCTTCGGCGTCCGCTAACTGAATGGCGCACACCTTGACGTAGGCACCGGTCCATGGCCCGTTGCGTGGATTCTGACCGCTGATGGTGCGGCACGTGGCGTGATGCACTCGCGCGGTGGACACGCTGTAGTTACGGGCGATGTTCACGACGAAGCCTTCGGGGTTGGCGGCGAGCCAAGCAAGATAGCCAGCGTCGTTGTCCCGGAACTCGTGCGCGCGGCTGCGTTGATCCGCCCCGGCGAGTGCATCGGCTGGCTCGACGTCGACGACCTCGCCAACCGGTCTGTGTGGGACGTCGAGCGAGCTGTCCTCGCTGCCACTGGCGGATTCGGCCGAGGCGTAGATGCCCACCGCAACCTGGTTGCCGGCGAATTGGTCCACGGTGCAGTGCAGGCCGAGTTCGGTGATTCGGCCATCGCGGGGATGCCATGCCCGATCTGACCGGGTACGACCCAGTAGGGGGTCGAGCGCGTCGATCGTCTGCTTCCACAGGTTCAGCCAATTGCGGCGTGGGCCGACCACGAAGGATAGTTCGAGCCGAACCGGTCCATCCGGTAGCACGGCGGCGCAAGAGACGGCGGCGTGGATAGCCTCCTTGTAGGCAACGGTCGAGGAAGAAGCCGCAGTGGTCGCGACGACCACACCGGCGGGGGTGGGCGCAGGAACTTCTCGGGCGGCACAGATCCGCACAGACGACTGTTCGCTATGGCGCTTCGTGCACCACACCGACACCAAGTCGACATCGCGCAGGCGCGATGCGAGCGGATACGCGTAGTTATCCAGGTCGCTGGCATCGAGCAGGTCTCGTGAACTCGGTAAACCGACGTCGAGGCGCAGCGCCCACGGGCCCCTGATCCGTGCGCCAGCGATCAAAGCCTCCGTATCGTCGAGATACTCCTGCAGTCGGTTCTGATCTGGATCTTCAGCCTTGTTCCACGATGCGAGCCGCGGGGCGACCGTCAGCTCCAGCGAGCGATTATCAGGGCGGGCAAACCAGCGCATCGGATCAAGATAGCCCGGCGCACCGACAGGCCTCGGGCGAAATCAGATCTCGATGTAACGCAAGGCTGGCCCCTGAGACATCTGCCAGCAAACCGCGGCTGCTGGCTTGTCCGAATGCGAAGAGTTCACGGAGAGTCCCGCGCGCATCGAATTTGCTAGCTGAAGACATGGCGCGGTGGTTGTCTATAGGCAACAACCCGAGTACTCCTCGACGACTTGCATCAATGCGTTTGCGGACACACCTTTAGGGCGTGACCTCTAGTTATTCTTGAATCTCGTGTCTGGCAATCGAATACATCGGCATCGCGATCAACAAGAGCCATCCGTCCGTCGACTTTGGTCCTCAAGGTCGGCTCACCCGAAGGCGGAGGATAGGCCAGGCCTTTTCCGGCAAAGCGGCTTGTGGGTGATTGTTGCTGCCACCCTTGTGCGGATCTGTCGATTTGTGCTCAACTTAAGTTGCCAATCCGATCATGGAGCAGGCACTTCTATCTGCTCCAACGCATCCAACCTGACGTGTGCGCTCATCGGAGGCAGTCGAACGGTCAGGTCTACAGGAGGTGATACCCGCCCAGGAGAGCTAGTTTGACCGGCTAATGGGGCATCGCAACGCAAGCCCCCCAGACGCTGAAAAAGCCGGGCTGGTACCCCGGCTTCTTCGGTGCGGCACTGCGCCGCTCGTTACTCACTTCACCCTTGAGAGGGAGACATGGCTATTTCAGCGTGCTTTGGGCAGGATGTCAACCCCCGCTTCGCATCCTGGCCTCCGATCCTATGGAGAGTTGCAGGTCCTGACAGCCGGCGGAGGCCGGCATGACCGCGCCGCCGGTCCCCACAGCAGGGACGCTGCCCGTCAATGACGCGCCGTACACGATGGTTCTTTACGAGGATCCGAAGACCGGGCAGCGGGTGCGAACCCGTCTCACACCTGAGGTTTCGCGCGTGCCATTTGAGCTATGCAGGCCGATCCGGAGTTTCCCGGCATACCGTGGTCGCCGCTCCCATCAAGGCAAGTACTGGTTCTCGCGATCACAAGGCCACGTCAGTTTCGAGTCACGGTTCGAGATGACCGCCCTGATGGCGGTCGACTTTCGCGGCGACGCAACCGCGGTCAGCTCCAACCCGTTTTGGCTTCTGTGGCCAAAGGGACAGACCTACCAACGGCACGCTCCGGACTTCTTCATCCGACGACGCGACGGATCGGCTCTCGTTATCGACGTCAAGCCAGCAGATCGTGTCCGCGAGAAGGATCGGCTCCAGCATCAACGCACCCGCGACGTATGTCTCGATTTAAGCTGGGAATACGAAGAATTCACCACGATCGACTCCACGGAAGAACGCAATCTGCGGCTGCTGTGCGCCTACCACCATCCACGGTTCGCGCCGTCAACAGCAGCACGAACCGCAATCGCTACCTACGTGAAGCGATCAGGGCGCAATGGTGTGCAATTCGGCGAGCTGATTGACATCACCTCCGGTGAAACAGAACTGGACGGCAGTCACCTCATTTGCAGCACGTACCATATGATCTGGAACGGAGAGATTCACGTCGACTTGGCCCGCCCGCTGACCTGGGCCACGGTGATCACGTCGTGATCGAACTGAATATCGGCGATATCATCGAACTCCGCGGTCAGAGCTGGCATATCCGTGATAGCGACGGCATCGCCCTCCGGCTCAAATGTCTCGATGACGGCAGCGACCTGACCTTGCCGGTAGCGATGTTGCTCTGTGACGATTCCTTCGTCGGTCCCGACGCCTCTGGACCAAGTATCGCCGATCAGAGATTGCTCGACCTCGCCACCGAAGAGCAGCGACGAGATGCTCAGTTTTGGTATGTGCACCTCTCCGGCATCAAACACGCCTTGGAACAGCCGGCTCAAGGGCAAGCCTCTTCGGGTACCCCGATCGTGACGGTACAAGAACGGCTTTCGGAGAAACGTGCCGAGCTACGGACCCTGGGGCGGCAGGTCTCCATGACCACTATGTGGCGGAAGTGGCAACGCTTTAACAATGCGGGCCTACTTGGATGTGTCGATCAGCGCGGCATGCCGGGTCACGTCCGTCTGTCCGGGGCGCACGAGCGTGTGATCCTCACCCTGGAGATGGTGAAGGCGCTCTACGTGGACAAGTCGACGCCTACCAAGAAACAGATCATCGAAATCGCAGAGCGTCGCCTTCGTGACGACGACGTGCCGGTGCCGTGCAGGTCATCAATGTACGCCTTACTGGCTGCACTTGACCGCGGTGAGCACACCACCGGTGATGCGACGGCGCGCCGCAGCCACGCGAACAGTCCCGACCGAGCGTACTCGAAGATCGTCGCCTTGTACCCAGGCGAAGAAGTGCAGCTCGACTCAACACCACTTGACGCGATGGCCTTACTGCCCGATGGCCAACCATGCCGAATCGATTTGGCTGCCGGCATCGATGTCGCGACACTGAGCATCACCGCGGCGATTCTGCGCCCGAACGCCTGCAAAACCGTGGATGCTATCGAACTCTGGGCCAACTCCTGTATCCCGCAACAGATGTTGCCCGGCTGGATTGAGAATATGACCGTCGCACGAAGCTACCTGTCGGACAGGCTATCCCCCCAGATCGATCTCGATAGGGCACTCGAAAACAAACCCATCATCGATGTGCGGGGTGTCGTAGTTGACCGTGGCAAGATCTTCGTCTCGCCAGTCTTCGAACGAGGAACCGAACTTCGGGGGGTGCACCCGCGGGTCGCACCTCCGCACGAGCCCACGGCCAAGCCTCATATCGAACGCTTGCTCAAAACCATCGGCGACGACTTTGTCCGATGGATCCCGGGATACAAGGGCCGCTCGGTCAGCCACCGGGGCCGAAACCCCGAGAAGGACACGGTGTGGCCGCTGTTTGTACTTCAGGCGCTGCTCGACGAATGGGTCATCACGGTGTATCAGAACCGTCCCCACTCAGGGCTTCACCTGACGGCGACCCCTCGGATGCAGCTCTCTCCCAATGCCATGTATCGAGCGATGTCGGAGATGGCACCAACTCCAGTGCGGACGATGACGCGCGACGATTGGATCTCTTTGCAACGACACAAGTTTCGTCGTATCAACCGGTATGGCGTCAACTTGGAGAATCTCGTGTACAACTCCGAGTCGCCACGCTTCCACCAGATGCGACGAACGAAATCATTGAATTCCAAACAGAATGGCAAGTGGGAGGTGCGCTACGACCCGACCAATCTGATGCAAATCTGGGTGCGAGACGAATCTCTAGTCTTCGACTCAGAGGGTCAGCGCAAAGTCGAAGACAATGGCTGGATCGAGTGCCGCTGGGTTCTGGCCGACTATGCGACCATTCCATTCGGGATCGACATGGTGAAAGCGATTCGTCGGGAGATGTGTAAGAAACCAACCGACAAAGAAGTGCTCAGGCGCGCGGAGCAGATTCATCGTCAATTGCTCGGCGGCCCATCGGAACCGAAACCTCGACCGCTTTCCCGTGCCGAAGCGTCGGCCGGGCGCGCCAACCTCGCGCGGCAAGAACTCAGCGGCGGCCCTCCCGCTGAGGTCGTTGTGTCTGGACAAAGCGACGACACTCCGGTCGCGTCGGTTGTTCAGCCTACGGTCGGACCAGTTGAGCCCATGCGTCCGATGCGCCTGTCGGAAGGGTGGTGAACCTTGGCATCACCGACGACCCGGGAAGAGTGGCGCGAGTACTGCACCTATGAACCCACCCCGGACTCCCAGCGACCCTCGTTGAGTGTGGATGAGATCAAGGCTCTCGGCACCGTCGAACGATCGGCGTATAACGAACGACGCATCGACTACCTGAACGAGGAACGCGTGTTTCCCACCCGGGATCTCACCCGCATCCTCAACCACGCGCGGCGACTGCTTCGCCGGTCACGAGCGAAGAAGTTCGTCGCCAGGCCCGGCATCCGGGTATCCGGGGAACCCAGGACCGGAAAAACCACCGATGTGATGGCCGCCGGCAAGCGATTGGACGCAGAAATACGGCGAACCTGTGGCAGGGAGAACGACCTCTCCTTCCTGCCCGTCGTCTACACCACCATCGCCACGGCGACCACGACGAACAAACTCTGGGTGCGCCTCGCCGACTTCGTCGGTGCACGCGAGCTGCGAGGTAGCAATGCCGACGAGCGACTCGTTGACCTGGCGCGACTGCTGAAGAGCCTCGGCACCAAGTTCGTCATCCTCGATGACGTCCAACGCCTCAACACCGATCGTGCCGCAGGAGCCGAAGTCGCCGACAACATCAAGACTTTCGCTGAGAACCTCGACGCAACAATGCTCTTCGCAGGAATTTCGTTGGAGACCGCTCCCCTGTTCAGCGGCGAGAACGGAGAGCAGTGGCGCAAACGGACCCGGCCCATCAACCTGAGCAACTACTCACTGTCGAATGACGCCGACCATAAGGAGTGGTTGCAGCTCGTCGCATCCTTCGAACGCATTCTTCCTCTCCCCCTGCATGAACACGGAATGCTCGAACGGCATGCGGACTACCTCTACCACCGCACCGGCGGCTCAATCGCATCGTTAGGCGATCTGATTATCGATGCCGCTACCGACGCCATCGACTTCGGTACCGAAGCGATCACGTTGGACCTCCTCGATTCCATTGCGATCGACGACGTGGACCCGGGGGTGGCCCGCTAATGCCATCCCGTTCCGAATTACCACTGACGCCCCCAGAGGGAATCCGGTACAGCAGACGGCGGCTGCCGGTACCGCTATCTCAGATGGAATCTGAGACGCTGAAAAGCTACCTCCGACGGCTCACGGATCAGAATCTCTTACGACCCGGCTGGTTGCCTCGGCTCGCCCGACAACCCTACTTTGTTGCGGACCTCGTTGAGTTAACCGGGTTCACGGAGCGCGGGTTGGTCGCGGCACTTCCAGAACTCCGATACCCGCAGGCAATTGAGCGATGGCCTCACCTCATCGGCCATGTCTCGAAGCGGGCGAGAACCCGCCCCGCGTGCAGCCACTGTGCCGCCGCGCAAACCCGAAGCCGAAGTCAAGCAGTGACTGTTTTTGCTAGCCATGAACAGGTGATCTGCCCCAGACATCAGAGGTGGACGGGGAGTTCTATACTGAGAGCCCCTCTACACGAACAGTTTTCAGTCTACCAGTGTCCTGACATCGCAGACGCGCACCGCAATCACCTTCTCCTCATCCGACGGTGGGGCCGCGGCCCCGTGTGTTGCTGCTTCTATGCTGCCATCGGCTGTTTTGCTCGGTGGTCACATTGGCCGGCCTTATCCCGAGAACCTAGTATCCAGCGGCGCCGGGAACAGCTCGATGTTCCCGATGACGCACCACCGACGATTGCCCGACAGGCCGCCGCCTGGTACCCGAGCGCGGTAGCGCTAACGGACCTCATCGTTTCGCTACGGCACGACTTCGCGAAAGAAGGTAGGTCATCGGCTGGGAAAATCGTTGCAATGTCGCACATTCGACTGAGAAGAATCTTCCCCGGCTTATCCCCGAGCGGCGCATCGGATCCCTTCCGACAGGCAATATTGGGCGAACTTGGAACTCCCCCAGATGAAGTCGAAGTCGCGCCGAGCAGCCATTCACGCGAGTCTCAGTGGTACAGGGAGGACGATGGTGGCAACGTCAAGCCGAAGTCATAAGGAGCCCGCTACCCCAATCGGATCGATCTGCACTGAATGGGAGTTGGACCAGGGCGTCGCATCCCGCGTCGTCTACACACCCGAGCGGTTCCCCGCCGGATGCATGGCTGGAGTCCGCATCAGCGCGATTCAGGTTGTAGACGGCAGCTTTGAGACTGCTGCCGAAGTTCCCCACATATACCTCGATTGCCACCCCGACTCCGGACTGACGATTGATACGTGCCCGCGCTCCTTGACTGTTGACCGGATTGCCGAGGTGGAACCCGAACGCATCATCCTGATCAAGGCCGACGTATTCCGCGCGGCGTATCCCGCGTTGGCTGCCGCGGGCCTCCCGGTCAGTGGGATGCGGATCCCTTTCCCCTCGTCCGGGCGACAGAAAGAGTTCGCGGTCACGCTCGGTCGAGCTCTCGCAGGCGAGTGACAGTTCGCGATGTCACCCCGCCTCGGTAGCGTCGCTTCCCATGGGACCGGACGACTTCTTCGAGGAGACCGAGACGGTCAGTCCATGGTCGAGTGAACCGACCATCACGACGAAGCTGCGGAAGGACCTGCTGAACGAGCTGCGTGCCGGCCCCGTAGCCCGCACGGACGACCTCGACGTAGCGATCGCGCTGAACCATTTGGTGTGGGACAATCTGACTGCGTTCGGCACCGACGGCAGCAACGCGCTCGACGACCAGGAAATCGCCCTTGCCCAGCGCGCCCTGACCGCGACCCTCTCGCGAATCGGCATCACACTGAGCTTCCCCTGGCGGGACTTCGCCACCTTCAAGACGCATTGGTTGCGTAACGGCTGCTATAACTCCTGGCAAGCCCGCCGAGACCTCCTTAACGAGCTGTTTGCCCCGGTACAGGCGGAGCTGGATCGGCAGGAGGAGGATCAGTTCCGCGCTGTGAACGCTGAGGCGGTGTCGCCGCACGCCAAGACGGGCTGGCCGAAGGTTGACGAGGAGCTCACCGAGCTTCGCCGGCGTTTCCGCACCGCCACCACCACGCAGGACTACCGCGACGTCGGCAACCGCGCCGTAGGCGTGCTTGAGGCGCTGAGCCGCACTATTTACGACCCCTCCGTGCATCTCCGAGACGGCGAGACCGAGCCGCCGGCCGACAAGACCAAGCAGCGCATCGGCCGCTACGTCGAGGACTCTTTGGCGGGCAAGAACAACGAGGCGATCCGCGGCGTCGCGAACAAGGTGATCGAGCTGGCACACAGCGTGAAGCACTCCACTGCGCCTACGCGGCGGGAGGCCGGAATCGCAGCGGACTCGGTGATCATGCTCGCGAACATCTTGCGCCGGGTGGATCAAGACTTCTGAATGGGTCAGAAGACTATGGACTTCCACAATCAGCCGAGCTGTCCAAACTCAGGCCTGGATTTCTTTCACGCCAGGCCAGGCTGCGTTATTACACCAGGGCATACAGGCTCCCACGCTTGCTTGCCATGGTCGATTCGATGGACGCCGCGAGGCCGCTGTCGTGAATCAGCAGTCCGAACTCGATGTTGCGGTTCTCTGCGCTGTAGGAAAAGTTCGCGCTAGTGAGTAACACGATCTCGTGGTCGACGACGATGAACTTGGCGTGGCTGACGATGGGTTTCCCGTCCGGCAGGTTGGTCGAGCGGTACACGGTGGCACGGGGTAGACGTGCTTTGACGCTGTCGGGGTCACCGACACCTGCGTCGACGTACACGCAGACCGCGAGGTCGGGTTCCTCCGAAGCTGTTTGGAGTGCGTCCCACATGGCTGAGCTGGTGGAGAAGTTGTATGTCGCGCACGTCACCGCGACTCGCGCTGCGGAGACTACGTCGTGGAACTGGTTGGTGAGATGGCCGACGGTGGCTTCGTTGCCGGGCATCGTCCAGACCGGCACAAGTTCACGAATCGCAGATTTTGCTCCGGCAATACCTCGGAGCACTGCTACTGCGAGCCCTTGAGACTCGTGACCGAGGCCTGCGGATTTCAGCAGTTCGGCGGCACGTTCGCGTCGCGCAGGGCTCACGGATGCGAGTGCGTGCATCGTGTGCTCGCCAAACTCCAGAAGCGCAGCCAGGCTTTGGGCCTCGGTCGCGGTGAGGTACTCCCCCAGCTGGGTCAGCGGGTCATTGGACATCAGGGTCCCCGAAGAACCCCGGCACTGGCTTGCCGTCCGCGCTGGGCAGCGTGAGCAGGAAGCGGCGGTCGAGGAAGCGGTTCGCCTTCTCGCACGACGTCTCGGAAGCGAAGGTGCAGCAGTGGCATGCCGCTCCGTGCAGGAAGTCCTCCGGGTCGCTGGGGGTGCGCATGGCGCACACCGGATCTGAGGAGCACCGGCCGGCTCGCCGCAGCGCTGAGATGACAAGTCCTTGCAGCCGGATGGGATCAGCCAGAGCGACGAGACCGCCCAAGGTTCCTTCGCTGTCTGAGGCCGTGGTGCAAATCAGCAGACCGGCGGCACCCTCGCGGTGCGCGGAGGCAGGCCAGCCGTAGATCCGTTCGGTCAGGCTCGCCGCGCCGTAGCCGCACGACATGGCCATTTCGCGGATCAGGATGTGCGACAGCGTGTGCAGCAACCAATACCGTGGTGCGGGTAGCCGAGTGTCGGGGTCGACCGCTTTGGCGGTTTCGGAGAACCTACGGGAAAAGTTGCGGCGGTTCGCGGCGCGGTGAGCCTCCCACAACGGCGTGGTGTAGATGGTGTTCTCCCAAGCCTCTACCTCGTCGAGGCGCAGTTGCAGGAAGATTCCCTCGCCGCGGTCTTCGGTGGCCGGCACCCAGGTGGGTCTTCCGTTGCGGGTGAGTTTGACGAGGCGGCTGGGCAGGTCGTTGACGCGGTCCATCTCGTCGAGCCGGGTGAATCCGATGAAGGCGTTGATCTTCTTCATCTGGTTGACCGCGACCACCCGGCTGATCTGGGCGGGAAGCTCAGGGCCGCGGGACATGTCGGTCACCATCAGCCCGCTGGTGTTCTTCTGCGTCGGGAACAGCGCCGGCTTCTGCAGGTATTGCCACTCCGGGATGAGCAGTTCAGCGGGATCCCAAGCATCGAGCTTCTGCTTGCGCTGTTCCTCGGATTCCGGCGGCACCAGCACATCGGCGACCGCGCTGGCCAGGCCGTCATCGGACACTTCGGTCAGGTCAACGTTCTTCATCTCTGCCATCGCGCGGATCACGTCGAGCTGGCCGACGAACTGTTTGACGGTATCGACGCCGAGTTCAACGCGCAGCCGATCACCAAGGGCTTCGGCCTTTTCCGCGTCGGTGCGCGGCATCACGATGATTGACTGGGTAGAGGTAAACCAGAGGTTCGATGCGCCCATCATGATCAACGCCGGCTGCGCACCGCATTCCTTGTCGAACGCATTCAAGTGCGGGTGGCGACCGCGGCAGGTCTGCGGGAGCTTGTCGCGACCGACCGAGCCCTGGGCCTCGGCCATACCGCGGGTAGCGCCACATGACGCGCACGCGATCATCGACCCGACGCTCTTGCCGAGATTGGCGTCGCGCATCTTCAGGTCGGGCCGTTCGGCTTTCGGACAACGCTTGCCCCGGTGCACCCATAGTTCATACGGGAACTCGTCGACGTGACCGTTGGTGCAGGTCAGCAGATGCTGCGCCGGTACCGCCGGGCTTTCTCGCCGTCCAGACTTTCCGTCGGAGCGTTGGGCCCCGCGGCCGGGGCAGCTCTTATGGGTGAACTGCGCCAGATCGGGACGGAACGGGTGGGTGTTGCTGTAGCTGAACCGCGGCAGCGGGCCCAGGTAGTCGCATCCGGTGCAGCGCAGCCACTGCGGGAATACTCGCGCCGGGATACCCAGATCGGCACCGTCTTTGGCGAATGCGTTCTGTTTGGGCTGCCACGGGTAGGGCCGCAGCGCATCCACCTGATGTCCCAAATGCATCCGGGCGACGTTGAGCAGTCGCGGTTCGATGATCGTCGGAACGTGTTCGCGCCGTTTCCAGATCGGCTCCCAGTCATCGAGACCGGCCGGCATCACCGAGAACCCGGGCAGGTCCATGATGGCGCCCGGCCCGTAGGTGTAGAGCAGCGATGACGGACGTGAGGAGCCGACCTTAGCGCGGTTCTTCACCACCGCGTCTTCGGCATCCGTGAGCGGGTCCAGCGCCTCGACGGGATCGTGCAGCATTACGTCATCGGTCTCGGTCATCAGTCCTCATCCCCCACCGGCAGGGTCCATCGCGGTGCACCGTCAGGCATGTGCGCGAACAGGCGTTCCGGGATCGGGCTGACGAGAATGTTGATCTCCGGTTGCACTTCGCGCATCGAGTTCGCGACGACGAACGGCGCCTGGGTCGACGAGCTGACGCCAGCCTTGGCGTTCTCCGGGCTCATCAGCAGCGGCAGATACTTGTCGCCTTCCCCGGTGCGTTCATAGACCAGTGTCTTGTGCATGTCGCCGGCGCGGGTGGCCCGCTCGACCCAGCGGTCGATCTTGTTGACTAGGAGGTCGCTGGCATACTTCACCGCCGCCTCGTCCAGGGCGGCGAGCTTGATCCGGGCTTTCAGTCGTTCGGCGATTCGCTCGACGTCTGCCCGTTGGTCTTTGATCCGCCAGGCGTCGCGCTCCGGGGAAAGTCCGTCATCGATGCGGGCCTGGCTGACCCGGGCGGCGCTGATCAGCAGGCCGTCCAGCCCCCGATCCAGTGAGGTCGGTGAGTAGGGCGTGACCGATAGCGCCTCGACCTGCGCGTAGAACGTTTCGTGGTAGTGGCGAAACTGCTCGTAATGGGCCAGATCGCGTGGGCGTGCCCAGTTGCCCAGGGTGACCACCAATCCGGGCCGCTCTTCGTCGCGGCCGACGCGGGAGGATGCCTGGATGTACTCGGCGGTGTTCTTGGGCTGTCCAACGACGAGCATCAACCCAAGGCGCTGCACGTCCACCCCGACCTGCAGCATCGAGGTGGCCAGTACCGCGTCGAATGGCGGTACCTTGCGGCTCGATACCTTCTTGCCTTCCTTCTGCGCAGCCATGCGTGCCCGGAAGGCTTCGGTGGTGTCGTAGTCGGGGTCAAACTCCAACCCCAGCCGGTCGAGGGTCTCACCGATCTTCGACGAGGCCATGCGGCCGGTGAGCTCACCCTTGTTGAGGAAGCCGTAATCGGTTCCGATCCGCGGCGGGAACCCCGAATCCTTGCGGGGCCGTTTGACTCGGTTCTGCACGTCATCACCGAGGTAGCGAGTCATGCCAGCGAGTTCTCGGGTGGCGTTGAAGTAGCCGACCAGGGTCATGTATGGGTCGGCGGCCATGCCGCTGCGGTCGAACATCAGCTGTCCCGCCGACAAAAGCACCTCGGTGACCCGGATCTCGGCGCTGGCCAGACGCACCCCCTGCGCACTCACGCCCACGTAGCGGCGACCGGGAGTGGCCTTGGTGATCGGGATCTCGCGGGAGAAGTAGGTGTCGGCGACGTCAAGCACCTGCGGCGGAAAAATCTCCACCCGCCGCCCGTACAGGCCACGCACCTGCTCTTGGGCGTTGCGGACAGTCGCGGTCGAGGCAACGATCAGCGGCCGCACCGGGGTTCCGTCAGGTCGTTCCCACGACGCCAGGGTTTCGACCGCAACCTCGAACAGGCCGACGGAGGTCCCCAGCGCCCCGGTGATCAGATGCAGCTCGTCCTGAATGATCAGATCTGGTGGACGCAGCCGATCCACCGGATGCACGGTGGCCGTGGGATACCCGTTCGCGGCGGGATGTGCGGTGGAGATGTTGCACCCCGCATAGTCGGGGTGGACATAGCCGTGACGGGCGCAGCGTTGACCGGCATAGCCGAACAATGCCGCGGCTTCACCTTCGCGGGCCAGACGGGCGAACTTGTCGACCGTCGCGATGACGAATGCCGGTGTGAGCCGGTAGATTTCCTCGTCCACGGTCAGGATCGGCAACCCTTCGCTGACCTGACCGCCCTTGGAGAATGGGCAGCGCGCCAAGTCGTCACCGCAGTAGACGAACACCCGCCGCACCGTCGCGTCGGCCTTGACCTGGGCCGCGGTGATTGGTATGCCGCACCACGGGCAGCGCTGCACCTGCAGCACCGTCAGCCGATGCGCCCCATACTCATTGGCCTTGGTGAGCTGTTCGTCGGCTTCTTCGAACCGCTTCGGACTCACATCGGTGCCGACCCACAACCCGATCCGGAACGGCTCGACACCCCAGGTGGTTTCATCGGCCTGGCGGGCCAGCTCGGCCGCACACACCAGCGCGGTGGCCCGCTGGAACTGCTGGGCGGTCAACAGCCGCAGCGTGTACCGCATCAGCACCGCCACCCCATCGCGGCCATCCAAGGGACCGTCAGCAGAGTCGATGACACCCTGGCGCCGGCGGATCGCGAAGGTGAACGCGGCCAACCCAAGGTAGGCCTCGGTCTTGCCGCCACCGGTCGGGAAGAACAACAGCTCGACCCGCGACAGATGCTCAGCGCTGCGCAGCGGCGCTGCCGGGTCCGACAATGCGCCCAGCTGCATGAGAATGAACGCCAACTGGAACGGCCGCCACGATGCCGCCTTCTCCCCTCTATCGGCAACCTGGCCGCGAGCGTCAGCGATCGACAGCGTGGGATCGGAAGCCCGCAGCGCCGCCACTTGGGAGGCGATGCGCTGATCACGCATCACGGCGTTCATGAACTGAAAACAGCGCAACGGCTCCGCGTCGCCGACGACGTGATCCAGTCCATCCTGCAGACGCTGGTGGGCGCGACGCGCCTCCACCAACGCCAAATCGGCGGTGTCCCGCAGATGTTCGGGCAGCTGCTCAGCAGCGCGCTGTTGCTCGTCGAGCCAGTCTCCGTAACCGGTGACCAGCGGTTCCAGACCCGAGCGCAGCTGCTCGGCGGTCACTGTGGTCAGGGCGTCCATGGACAGCAAGGCTTTCTCGACATCGCGTGCCTTGGTCTGCGGCGTCTCGGCGACCGGCAGCCACGTGGTCCATACCGCTGTAGCGCGCCGCGACCCCTTCTTGGCGGTCCAGTCGACCGAGCAGGTACGCCCGATCGCGTACTCGAGCCGGTTGCGGTACTGCAGATTCAGCCGTTGCACCTCGGGATCGTGCTCGGGCAAGTTCTGTTCGAGCACATCGCAGACCGGCAGGAACACCTCGGATCCGACCGCGTCCACGTACAGCTTCGTTTGGAACATCCACATCCCAATCGGAATCGGCATCGGTGTCTCGCGGTCATTGCACAACGCGATCTCAATGAGCACCCGGCCGAAGGTCGCGTCGTCATAGCGGTCGACCCGCAAACAGATGGTGTCCCGCAACGGGATCGTTGCGGTCTGACCGGTCACGAGGTCGGCAAGACGAATGGTGCGGGGTTCCTCGACCGGTACCCGCTGGAAGTGGCGGATAGGCCGGCCGGCTTTGGTGACCTTGTCGGTCTCCACCGACTCGTAGGTACCCCACGACGCGGTGACGGTAAACGCCTCCAACTCCGGCGGCACCTGAAACCGCAGGCCCATCGAGGCAGGAATCATCAGCCCCTGCTTGGGCGCTCGGTCCTCAGCGTCGTCCTCGTCAGAATCGGCCTCATGCTCGTCGGCAGCGAACGCAGGGACACCACGGATCTCCGACACCGCTCCCTCATCGGCCCGGGTTTCAACTAGATCGCCACGCTCGACAGCGTCGTCCTGTTCGCCACTTCCTTGCACCGCGCCGGTGAGCCGCACCGGCGCGATATGCCCGATGAGGTACTGCGAGCGTGGGCTGAAGGGCAGCAACTCGCCAGGACCGTGGATCGGGCCGAGCAACTCACGCTCCAAGATGTCGACCAAGTTCTCCCGGACGGTGAACGACGTGCCGTCCGGTTCGTAAGCCAACTCGTACATTGCCTCCGAGCTGTTGGGCTTTGCAGTGGTGTCGGTCATTACAGCAGTCTCTCCTGAGCGTCTGACACATTCTTGCGACTGCGGCCCTTGGGCTTCGGTTTCGCTGCCGTCTTGCCTTCTTCTGCGGCTCGGCGGTGATTCTCCTCCAGTAGCCGATCCAATATCTCGACCTGTGCGGTCGGACTGACCGTCCAGCGCTGTATCTGGCGGTATGTGTGAAAACCATGATCAAGCGGAATGTCCGACCAACCGTAGGTATCGATCACAGCCGTATCAATTTCTACGTGGATCGCCCGCATCCGCGCCACATCAGGGTCGGATGCGTCAGTGATCTGCGGGGAATTCACGAGGTTGTAAAGGCGTGTGAGTCCAAGGCACCTGCCTTGCATGATTACACGCCGCTCCGCATCCAACAATTCACCGACACCCGACAGCCGCTCAGAGTCCGCTGGTCTAGGAAACGTCTCGAAAACATCGGACAGTGAGTAGTTGACATCCGCGCGCATCGTTGATCCATACTTAGTTGCCCAAAGTTGGTGGATACTTGACGAAAGCACTGCTTGATCGCAGTGCGAATGCGTCGCAAACACGCCGAGCTTATTCGCGAAGACCTGGCCGGTTGGTACGCGCAATGGCATCAGGGTGTTGCTGACGAGGGCTATCACCAACACCACATCGAGGTCGGCGATCGCCCTCCGCATTTCTGGCCGCGACCGAATGAACCGCCACCAATATTCGCGCGCCCGTGGATCGTTGTTCCTCTCGCGTTCGGGCTTTACGAGATCTTGCACTCGGCCAAACGGAACTTGATAAGCCGCCGCTTCGACTTTGCTACGGCTACCGAAGTCGATGACCCAGCGAGACGCTGAGCTGTCCGGCCGCGCGTTCAGATCTTCACCGTTAAGGTAGGGGAAAAGCACATCGGAGTTGCGTGACTCGGCGGCAACCCATTGCTGCGCTTCCGCAGGCTCGATTAGAAAGCCGAGCCCGAGGATATTGCAACCCTGAAATGCGACATCGGCATTTTCGGCGAGCCGCAACGGGTTTCCGTCAACCCGCCCACCGGCTTCCAGCAGCGTACTAATCCGCGTAACTGATCTTCCGTCGCTGATGCAGGGTACGTCGTCTGCCATGGACCCGGTGGTGCCCCATACGGCCGCGTACGCCAGGTTGGCACTGGTCGCTGGCCAGGATCGACTCTGGATCGCGCGCGTGATGCTGAAACCTGCGTCAACCATGCGGTCGAGGCCTACTGTGCGAGTGTCTCCTTGAGCGATGGTGTTTGTAGCGATCAACCCCACTGTTCCGCGTGGGCTGAGCAGTGATTGTGCGCGCAGAAAGAAATATGCGACTTGGTCGGCGCTGCCCTTTGTTCCGCCCGCGAGCACGCTAACCAACCAGTCGCGGGTATTCGTTCCCAACGCGCCAGTTAGCTTTTGACCGCCGAGGAAAGGCGGGTTCCCGATGATCGCGTCGAAGCCACCTCGGTCTGCGACGACGTCCGGGGCCTCGATGATCCAGTGATTCGGCCGCCACCGCCGGTAATCGGTTTCTACCGTCGGGGTGAGGCCGGTGTCGATGATCGAGTCAAGCATGGTTGAGTCCGACGCGCCGGATTCTGGGTATGCGGCCTTGACGGCGATGCGCACGTTTTCGTATGCCTCATCGAGGGCTTTACCCGGTTTTCCGCCGAGTGGAAGCCCTGCTGCGACTACCCCATCGGCAATTTTACGCAATTCGGCTGTCACCGCATGCAATTGGGCGAGCTGGCGGCGTTTGGCCGTGCTGTTGCGCGCGGGGTCGTTTTCGTCGATCTCGGAAGCGAGCTTGCGGCGCAGTTCAGCGGCCTTGCGGATGGTGCCGTCAATGTCGACGTCGTAGAAATCGATCATCGCTGTGGATGGCACCCGTGTTGGGTCGATATGCAGCTTGCGGAGCTGGTCAAGGCTGGTCAGACCCAGCAGGGAGTTGCCGAGGAAGACTTTGTCGTCGACGAACGAGAAGGGTAGGTCGCGGTCTAGTGACACCAGCCACAGCGAGAGCTTGCACATCTCGACGGCCATTTCGTTGATATCGGCGCCGTAGATGCAGTTGGCGACGACTTCACGAACGGCACGCAGATACAGGTCGTCGCGTTGACTGTTGGCTGGGTCTTCAGTCGCCCATGCCTCCACCACCCGTTCGGCGAGATAGCGCGCGGCAGCAACCAGGAACGCCCCAGAGCCACAAGCAATGTCGGCGACCTTGAGGCTAAGGATGTCGTCGGAGGACTTGAGCGTCCATGTCGATTCGTCGGCGGTTTGGTAGGGGCCGGGTTGGTAGCACAACGGTTGGAGTGCGTGCAGGACGACCTCTTCGGCCAACGATTTCGGGGTGTAGTGCGCGCCAGCGTTCTTGCGGGACGGTGTTTCGGTGACCATCAGGCCGCCGGCGCGCACGATCATCGGCCGGCCACGCAGGTCCAGTCGAACTAGGCCCAGCCAGGGCTGGATTCGCTCCCGAAGTTCGGTGTCGTCGCCGACGGCCTGGGTGAGCGCGCTAATCATGTTGGGCTCCGCTGCGGCGCCCATGTCTTTGGCGATAGCGGATTCTGATTTCGCTTTGGCCGATGGTTGGTCCTGGTCAACCCATTTGCGGATGGCGGCGGCGAGCTTCTTCGGTGAACCGTGCTCGTCGTGTAGTTCTTCGAGTGTGGCCAGCGGGATTTCCGGTTCTTCGCCTTTCTTGCCGTTGAGGCCGAGTTGTGTTTCGGTGACGGTGACGGCGGTGTAGCCGAGCAGGCCCTCGTAGATGTAGCCGATCTGCTCGACGTCGATGTCGCGGAAGGAAATTCGGCGTGTTTCACCGCCTTTGAGGTCGGCCTGCTGTACCGAGCGCAGCGCGTGCAGCATTACCCGGTCGGACACGGTCAGCGCGAGGGTGCCGTGGTCGGTGGTGGCCGTCAGGAACGGGAACCGACTGGGGTCGAACAGTGAACCACCGTAGGCGGGCATCCGCATGCCTTCGAAGGAGGCGCCGGCGTAGAGCGCTTGGCTGGTGGCCAGCAGGCGATGCCAGGTCATCGAGGTAGCGTCGAGTGCCTCCTCCCCTTCGTTGGTTTCGCGTCCCTCCAATCGACTCAGTGACCCGGCGATGCCGTAGCCCTGCTCAAAGAGCTCTCCCGAGGGCAGCAGGCCGCGTTCCTCGGCGAATAGCAGGAACACGATCCGCATCATGGTGGTGACCGCGGCCTCGTAGGCGTCATGCGGGTTTTCGGGCAGCGGGTTGGGCAGGCCGCGGCGGTGCGCGTCGGCGGCGGACTCGGAGAATGACGCGATCAGCAATTCGACGGCCCGCCGCACCTGGGAGCCGAGGGCTTCGGTGATCTCCTCGGCGGCGGCCACCGATTCCTTGAACAACTCCGGCAGGCGGTCGTTTGGGTCACCGCCGATGAGATATTGGCGGGCGGTGATAGTGAGGAACGCGTCGCGGGTGCGGGGTTCCTCGACCCAGGTCAAAGCGTCCACGACGCCGGAGGCAGCCATGGCGCCCTCTCGGGCGCACACCAGTCCCCACCAGCGGCCGTCGGTGACGATGCCGATCTGGATTGTGTTGTCGCGCAGCAATGCTTCCATTCGGTCGATCGGCGTCGCGGCCCACAGATCGTTGGGGACCTGGCGCAGTGAATCGACCGGGTCGACCACGCACACCAGGGCGCCGATGCCGTCGGGTCCGGTGAGCGCGGCCTGGGCGGTCACCGTCACCGCCCGGTTTGGGGACTGCGCCGACACCCCGCCCACCTCACCCCAGGACAGCGACTCGGCCCAGCCGACCACATCTCGCAGCACCGTTTCGACCCATTTGTCGCGGGCCACCCGGTAGCCGTCCAGCGTCGCCTCGTCGCCGGGGTGGCGGTCGAGGGCCTCCCAGGCGGGCTCGAAATCCTTGCGGGCGTCGACCAATGCGTCCTTGCGGTCCTCGGGCAGGCTCGGCATCCCTTGCGGCCACACTCGTTTCAGCGGGGCGATCGCCAGGAACGGTCCCTCGGTGTCGACCAGCTGCAACCATTGCCGGTGCAGGTCGGCCACATTGGCGGTTTGTTGGCGTCGTCGCGCGGCCATCAGCGCAGCCCTCCTGCCGCGTCCTCGGGGGTGAGCGCGAACACCACGGCCGCTGCGGTGGTGTGCGGTTTGACCTCGGCGTAGCGTTCGCTGATCGCCGCGATCTCGCGGGCTTCTTCGTCGTCAAGGTCGTCGAGGCGGCGTTGCATGGCCTCGATGTCGCGGCGCCACTGCTTCTGTTGATCGTCGGCCCACAGCATCGCCTCGGACTCGGCCTGCTTGGAGTGCAGCTGCGCCAGTGAATCCCGCAGGTTGGTACGGAACGCCGCGAAAATGTCGCGGGCACGTTGGGTATCGGCGTGTTGGCGTTTGGTCAGCTGTTCCATCACCGCTTCCTGCCGGCGGGCCGCACGGTCCTGCATCGACGCCTCCAGCCGCACGCGCAGCGGCGCATCGGGGGTGTTCCACAGTTGGCACAGGTGGGTGCGGACCTGCTTGTCAGCGGGTGTGAGTTTGTCGCCGTCGAGCGCAAGGTCGAGTGCTTTCTCGGCCTTCTCTTCGGCCATCGATCGACGGCCCTTCAACCGGACCCCGACCAGGAACACGTCCTCGTGCAGCCGGAGCCCGCCGCGGCCGACCAGCACCATGCGGGTCACCGCCGCCACGAACGATTCCGGCAGATCCTCGACGACCACCGCGCTCACCCGGTTCAACGGCGAGTCCACGCTCCACAATGAACTGCGCAGCAGTCGTTGGGCTTTCTGCACGATCGGATGTCCGAGGTGGACGTAGACCAGGTCGCTGCGTCCCTCGGCGGCGGCCGGGTCGAACGTGATCGGCCGTCGCACATCGGGTTCCAGGCGGGTTTCCAAGCCCTTGAGGGTGTCTTGCCATCCCGGGCTCAAACCCGGCACTTCGAACACCTCGGCGTCGGTGTCCGGATCACCGAGCGGTTGCAGCGGCTGCTGGTGGTTGATCCGCAACGCGGTGTCGACTACGCGACGCAGATTCTCCGGTTCCAGGTGCAGATCGGCACGCGACGCCTCGAAGCCGCGTTCCAGCTCCGTCAACCGTGCATTCAGTTCGATACCGCCGGCCAGGGCCTCTTGGATCACCTGATTGCCGTCGAGGCCCTTGGCTTTGCGTGTGGTGGGTTTGCGGCGGGCGAAGTGCTCCTGAATCTCCTCGCCGATCACCTGATTGGCAGAGCCCAGATCCACCTCCACCTGGGCGATCTTGCGGGCGATGCGAGCCATGAAGTCCGCGTCGGAGCCATAGGTGGAGGATTTCTCGTCGGGGACGAAGTGACGGATCTCGGGCGTCTCGGTCTGGCCATAGCGGTCGATGCGGCCGATGCGCTGCTCCAACCGGGACGGGTTGAACGGGATATCGAAGTTCACCAGGCGATGGCAGTGGGTTTGCAGGTCGATGCCCTCGCCGGCGGCGTCGGTGGCCAGCAGCACCCGCACCGGCTCCTTGGCCGGGTCCGCGGTGAACTTCAAACGGATGAGTTCGCGGTCCTCGGTGGGTGTTTGGCCTTCGATGACAGCCAACCGGTCGGCGTAGCCGCGCTGGGCCAAGACCCGTTGCAGCCAGCCGAGGGTGTGGGCGTACTCGGTGAACACCACCACCCGTTCGTTGGACCAGTGTGTGCCGTCGGGTCGGCACACCGCATCCAGGAAGGTGATGAGCCGTTCCAGCCGGGAGTCCGGGAGGCTCTCGTAACTCAATCCCCACTCGGCCAGCTTTTCCAGCTGTCCCGGCTCGGCCCCGCTGAGCGGGTCAGAGGCCTTGGACTCGCGTAACCGCTCGGCCTCGTCCTGCTCCCACAGACCCTCCTCCTCGTCGGCCTGGCCTTCCCCGAAGATGTCGTCGTAGTCATCCTCGCGGAGCCCGCGACCGGTCCGGGCATCCAGATAGTGGCTGATGGTCATGCCAAAGGCGAACGGGCTGGACAGGAATCGCTTCTTGAGCAGCATGGTGACGATGTCGCCGCCCGGCTTGGTGCCGTTTTGTTTCGCGCTACGGGTGACGATGTCGTCGAGCAGGGAGAACATCTCCTGCTCGCTGTCCTCGGGGGTGAAGTTCAGGATCTCGACCTGGCGGTCCTTGAAGCCCTTGCCGGTCAGATCCTTTTTGAGCCGGCGCACCGTGACGTCCTGCAACGCCGTGGCGTCCAGCAGCGCGCCACGGGAAAATCGGCGCGGGTCGATCATCTCCATCAACGCGGTGAACGACTCGGGATGCCCGTTGTGCGGGGTGGCGCTGAGAAATAGGCGATGCTCACATTTGTCGGCGAGTTGGCGGGTCGCCACGGTGCGCTGGGTGTCCACCGAATAGCCCCGACCGCTGGCCACCGCCGACGGGCTCGACGGTGCGACGTGGTGGGCCTCATCGACGATGAGAACGTCGAAGGCGAACCGCTTGCCCACCTTCGGATTGGAGGCCTGCGCGTAGACGTCACGCAGCAGCCGTTGGCAGCGCACCTGCGGCAGCCACGCCATGGATACGATCACGCGCGGGTAGAGCTGGAACGGGTTGGCGTGCAGACCGTGGGTGCGGCGTACCTGTGCCATCAGCTCGCTGTTGACGATGACGAACTGCAGACCGAACTTGTCGCGCATCTCGTCCTGCCACTTCAGCGCCAAGCTCGGAGGGCAGACGATGACCGCGGTGCGGGCCCGATGCCGCAACAACAGCTCCTGCAACACCAGGCCGGCTTCGATGGTTTTGCCCAAGCCGACGTCGTCGGCCAACAACAGGTTGGTTCGCGGACTCGTCAGGGCCCGTCGTAGAGGTTCCAGCTGGTAGGCCTCCACCGCGACACCGGACCAGAACGGCGCCTGGTAGCGGTTCGGGTCCGCCGAGGTGACCGCTCCCCAGCGCATCGCGTCGATGAAGCCAGCCAGCGTGACCGGGTCGTCGAACCCGTCCGGGTTGATGTGTTCGGGCAGACCTTGGGCCGGGGTGACCGTCTGGCCGACCTCCAGCTCCCAGATCACCGACAGCTGTTCGCCGAGGCGGTCCTCGTCGAGGGATTGCAGGTCGACGATGTGGTTGAGCTGTGCTGTCGTGTCGTCGGCGGGGCTGCGCGGAAGACCCTGCACCGCGACGTTGGCGACCGCCCACGTTGCGCCCCGCACCTCGACAACCTGGCCGGGCTCGGGCAAAGACGGGCCAGCTACTGGCACAGGTGATCCTCCGGTCGACTTCGTTGGGGGAACAGTATCGCCGTCGGCACCGACAACTGCGCGGATGGCATCCTCGGAGATGCCGAGGTGCTCAGAAAGCTTCGCCACGGCCGCGGCGACGGCGCGGTCGCTCTGGTGGGGCCCCGCGTTGGCCGTCGCTACCCGTATTTCTCGGCGAATCCGATTCCGCTGCCCCGCGGTCAGAAGCTCCTCGGGGAACACGTCCGGCAGTTCGTCGTGAAGCAGATAGTCGATGGTGGCGTAGGAGATGCCGTACTTCTCTTGTAGCTGGGCGCAGGTGTTGCGCATCGCCCAATCTTGGCCGTGCTCGGTGATCGCGTCCTCGACGGCGCGACGAATCGTCGAGCGCTGCCGTGGCGACAGCTGGTCTGCTTCTACTTCAGGCGACACCCCCACAGAGCCACACGGTAGCCGGGATACCCCGTCGTTGCGGGGATTTGTGGCCCGGCACCGACCTTGAGCTGCCTTCGTCGGTAAGACGGCGACGTTGTGACAGGATCGCCCCGTGGCTGACCCGCTATCACTTCCCGAGGTTGTAGAGACCCTCGTTGACATGGACCTTGTCGACCTCGACAGCGACGGTCCATGGCCAGGTGATCCAGACGACTCCGATGTCTACGAGCCTGACTGGAGTCAGATCCACCCCAACGACCGAGATACCGATGCACCTCTTGACACGACGATGGGGCCTTCACCCGTCATCGACGAAGTCCGAAAGCGCGCCAGCGGTGGTTTCATCGTTCCGCCACCCGACATCTTGGATGCCCTCGCCTGGTACACGCCGATTCACTATTACGGCCTTGGCTCGGCCATCTACATTCGGGAATCAGCCGTCTTCGATGTCGCTGCCGCCATCCTGAACCGATTGCCCGAGCCCGAGCGCTACAGGCCAGCGAATGTCGAGGGGGCCTGCCGAGCGGGAATGTCGGTGCTCTACCTCCATGAGGCATATCACCACAAGATCGAATCGCTGGCGATCCGGTTCGAAATGGTGGAGCGCACACGGCGCTACCTCCCCTACTCGAAGCGGGTGTACATCCCGCTCATCCAGCAAGGATCTGACGACGTGCTGGAAGAGGCGCTCGCGTGCGCGGAGATGTATCGCCGCTTTAAGACCGAAAAGGCCTACCGCCGAGGCGTCCCCAAGCCTGTGCGGGACGCAACTATCGCGATGCTCCCGGAGTGGTTTCGCACCCTTCCGCCCAGCTACCGCGAAGCCGGCCGCTACCTCTACGACCGGACCTTCGACCACGCGCAACGCACGCTGATGAGTCAAGTGCACGAAGTTGCCGCCGAACCCAAGCGCGCGGCCGGCGAGTGGAATCTGGCCCCGCATCAGTGCCGCGGCCTGTTCGACTGCCAGCGAATCACACACGTGCTCGTGCCGAAAGACCAGGGACCGATCCTCCCCTGGATCGGCCACACCCCCGCACTCCCCTCCGTAAGCAGCCGAAAGGCCATCCGCCAGCTCGAAGACCGGGGGTGGAAGATTGAATCCGGCCGCGGCAAAGGGTCGCACGTTCGGCTCAAACATGTTGGGAAGCAACCGCTCACGATCCCGGCGAACCGTGAGTCGCTTTCGCCTGTGGTGTTGAAGTCGGTCGCGAACGCGCTGGGTGTGCGGCTTGCGGATCTAGCGTTTTAGCCACCCGGAACGCTTACGATCAATGAGCAATCTAATCGCATCGTCCATCGGAGCCAGTGCTGTCCGACCCGTTCAAATCGCGTGCGACGAATCCGGTTCTGACGGAGAGAATCTCATCGAAGGGAGCTCAAGGGTCTTCGCCCACGGCAGCACCGATCTGGATACCGCCGCCGCATCGCAGTTAATCGACGACCTTCGGGAGACTGTGAAATTCAAAGGCCCCGAACTTAAATCAACCACGCTGCTTCAGAGTCCGTCTCGGCGGGCCGCGCTCCTGAATACGTTCACGCCCGGTGGGCCGCTGTCGGAGCGGGCGAAGTTTCTGGTAATCGATAAGTGGTACATGGCGGCAGCCAAGGTGATCGACCTGGTGATCGAGGAGGACGCCTACGCGAATGGCATCGACATCTACGTAACCGGTGAGGCCTATCGGATGGCACAGATGCTGATGCAGGAAGGGCCCCGCGCGTTCGGCGAAAGGCGTTGGCAAAAGCTGCTCGGCGACTTCGTGTCGTTTGTTCGTCGCAAACAGCGGGTGGGAGCCAAAACGACTGAAATTGAGTTGCTTCAGACAATCGATGATCTCCGACTTAGGAACAATCGGCGTGGAGTTACCGCTGTCATGCAACGGCTGTGGCAGGGTAGGCACCACCTTGCGGGCTACCGGCCGGATGGCCCGACAGCCAGCATGGGAACGCTGGAACCGATCGTTCCCGCGATCGTCAGCACTGCCAAAGCCTGGCATCAGGTGCATCGCGTCCCCATTGAGATCGTTCATGATCGCCAGGCGGCGCTGACTCCCGCCGCAGTCAAGGACATCTTGGCGGTATCCAAAGTCAGATGGCCCAGCATGGGTATCCCGCCGCCGATTGCGGCACTGCAGCAGGTGGATTCGCGCACTGATGCCCGTGTGCAAGTGGCTGATCTGGTGGCCGGGGTAGGCGCCTGGGCTGCTCGCAATGCCCTCAACGGAACGCTCTCCGATCAGGACGCCGACCTTATCCGCCCTTATATGATGGCCGACTCGATGTGGGCCGACGCCCCAAGTTGGATCCAACTATACGGGCGGACACTGCGGTGAGGTATCGCCTCACGGCGACGGGCCGCCCGGCCGGTGCTGTCGGTGGCGCGGGCCGGCGTGAGCAATCCTGTCAGTGGGTTGTGCTGCAATGCATGTATGGACGCACCTAATCAGCGGACGGGAACATGCCAGCGGTCCCGGACAGAGGTACGAGCTGGCTCAGGTGTACTCCGCTGACTGCTCAGCGGAATGCACCAGCAACAGGTCGGTACCGTCGCGCAAGGATAATTACTCGCAAACGTCCGTTTCCGCTGACTCGAACGTGTCAGCACCGATTACAAACTCAGCTCATCGTCAGCAAAGACCAGCAACCGGAGAGTGTGTGGGCAAGACCAGAGAATCCGACAAACCATCCCATCGGTCATCTGCTAGCTCCCAGGAGCCCCGATGCGGCTGACCAGGATCGCGATCTGCAACCACAGCCGCATCGCAGATGTCGAGATCGAAGTTCGCGACCATCTCGTGCTGGTGGGGCCCAACGACGTCGGAAAGTCATCACTGCTGCGCTGTCTGGACTTTCTCCTGGGTGCTAGCACTGCTCAGCTATACAATCGGATCACCGCCGAGGACTTTGCCGATCGCGCTGTTCCCTTCTCCGTCGAAGCCGACCTGACGGGACTCGACGCCACCGACAAAGCACACTTTCCCGATGAGGCAACCGTCGACCCCACCACCGGCCAGCTGACCTTGGCGTTGAGGCTCGAAGCGAAAGTCGATGCAAACGGGACCGTCAGCATCGACCGTCAAGCGCCTGACGGCGGCACACGCCGACAAGTTTCGCGGGACCAGCTCACCGCGTTGGGCTGGAAGCTACTCGGGGCAACAGCGATGGTGCGCGATCTGCGCGAAGATCGCCGCGGCGCTCTCGACGACATCCTCCAGAGCGTTGACCTTGGCGCCGAGAAGGCCGTACTCGACACACTTCTCAAGAAAGTTCAGGAGGCGCTGGACAACTCGTCGGTGCTCGACCAACTTCGTACCGATCTGTCGAGCCACTTGTCCAAGGCATTACCGTCCGACATCGACAAGGACGCGTTGAGCCTGGTGACAAATGCACTAGCCGACGACGATGTGCTCGCCGGTGTGCGACTGCGCATCGCCAAGGACGGCAAGACCAAAGACGTCACCGAACAGTCGGACGGGCTGCGCGCGCTGTATGCCCTAGCTCTCTATGACTTGGTCAGCGTGGGCTCGAACATGGTGGCCATCGACGAGCCGGAGATTCACCTGCACCCGACAAGTCAGCGCAGTCTCGCGCGCCTGCTCCAGTCCGGGCACAACCAAAAGTTCCTTGCGACCCACTCGCCCGACATCATCAGCGCTTTCCCGGCCGACTGCATTGTCTCTGTGCGTCCGGGCGGCAAGCTCGTTCAGCCGGCTGCCGGGTTCCTGTCCGACGACGAGAAGATGGTCGTCCGGTGGTGGGTCCGCAACAAACTGGAACCGCTGACCGCGAACCGAATCCTGGCTGTAGAAGGCATCTCTGACCAGATAGTCATTGAGCGGGTGGCCGAACTCACCGGCAGAAGCCTCGATCGGCTCGGCATTACCATCGTGCAGACCGGCGGCGCCAACGATATGCCACCGTTCGTTAGACTCTTCGGCAAGAATGGGTTCGACGTGCCATTGTCGATCCTCATTGATGAGGATGCCCGCGCCGCCACGGCGACCGAGCTGGGCTATGCCCCGACTGACCTGAAAACCCACGGTGTCTTTGTGTCCGATCCCGATCTAGAAGGCGAGTACGTTGCTGCCCTCGGCGCCTCTGCCACATGGACCGCGCTGGAACGCTCGGGTCTGTTCAAACATGGCAGTTTGCAGAATGCCCAGGCCTCAGGGCCCGGCGGAACCCGCAGTGCCGAGGACGTCCGCAGTTTCTGTGTCCATAAGAAGCACAAAGTCCACGCCGCGATGGCCGTCGCCTCCGTGCTGACCGCAGACACGGCAAAGGCGATCGTCAGTGTCAACGACATGCTCAATGCGGCCCAAGACTAATGATCGAACCGACCGACGCTCAGCGCCGCGTCAAAGAGCATCCCTCACTGTCATTGCTCCTCGTTGCACCGGCAGGTTGCGGCAAAACCGAGTCCCTGGCAATGCGCATCGCCGGCCTTATCGACAGCGGCAGGGTCACACCGCCTCGTCGAGTCCTTGCGACCACGTTCACCAACCGGGCCAAAGACAATCTGCGCCGCCGGCTCAACGATCACATCCCGGCAGCCGTCCTGCGAAGTCATATCACCGTCGTCAACTTCCACGGCTTGGCCACACGCATCATTCGCGCACACGCGGCCACCATAGGACTGGACCCAGGCATTACCCTCCCCAACGGCGACTGGGTTAAGGAACAGTGCCATTTGCGCGGCCTTAACCACTCGGTGATCGAACGCGTCGAACGCAACTTCCGTACCGTAAAACAACAGCCGCTCGACGACCGCGCCGTCGCCGAGGCATTGCAGGCCCAGGGCGCGACCATTGCCTACCAAATCGAACAGAAACGCATAACCGAAAATCGAGCGACCTACGATGACCTTCTACGGCATGCTGAGCTCATCCTCAGCATTGACGGCGTCGCCGACCTGTACCGCAACCACTTCGCCGCGGTAATCGTCGACGAATACCAGGATCTCACCGCCCAGCAGCTACGCGTGCTTACCCGAATCGGTCAGGATCGGATCACCTTCGCCGGTGATCTCGGCCAAGGGATCTATGGGTTCACCGGTGCCCAGCCCACCAACACTGACGCCGTAATCCGTCAAACCTGCAGCGAGATAGTCGAACTCACTGAGTCACATCGCTCATCCCCCGCCGTCCTGGCAATGGTAAACGCCATGAATACCGTGACCGGCGGAACCGACCTGCACTGTGCCAAGCCACACGCGTGGCCCGGCGGCGGGCTCGCCGGAATGGTGACATTCACCGATGAGACTCATGAAGCCAGTTGGATAACTAAGATGTGTGCGTACATTCACGGCGCAGCACCAACCCACCGAATTGGCATCATCGCGCGGATCAAAAGCCGACTCCGATTCGTCGACCGCGCACTTGAGCAGACGGGCCTTTCCACCCACCGGTGGGAGGACGGTCTACTCGACACCGACACCGCAGTAATCGTCAAGTCGATGCTCACGCGACTCGACACAGACGCTCTTGAGAGCACACCGGATCCGCTGAGCTACCTGCGCGAAGCCGCCGGCGCCGACACCATCGATGAACCCGATACCCGCCGCGCACTCACCGACGCACTCACGTGGGTTCTCGACCGAGTCAGCGAAGGCAGTCAGCCCGACGAACTCATCAAACGGATTAAAATCGGCAACGACAACACTTTGCTGAACGCAGCCGGTGTCCACCTGCTCAGTGGCCACGTCGGCAAAGGACAGCAATTCGACTGGGTCGTCATTGTGGGTGCCGAGGACGGAACCCAACCGTTCTTCCGGGCTGAGACCGACACCGAACTCCTCGAAGAAGCCCGAATCATGTCAGTAATGATCTCTCGGGCACGCCACGGAATACTAGTGACCAACGCTCTGAACTTTCCGACCGTGTCCGGATACCCGCGATCGCGTGATCCGTCGCCCTACCTCGCGACGTTGGCAACCGCAACACCACTCAGCGAACACGCTGCCGTATCGTGGCTAAAGGGCGCACCCTGGGATCAATTATCCACGTGTTGAGGCCGAAATCTTCAGTACGTGGAGCAAGTCAACAGGAGTCGCGCCGAACATTGCTGCTATCCGCAGAGCTTTCGAAGGTCACGGTAAATCTTGTGCGCCGCACCGGCAGTGGCGACGGCGAACACGATAAGCGCCACAAGCGCTGCAGCTGCGGGCGTGTCAGCGCGAATCGCATAGATAGCGCTGGCCAGGGAACACCCGCCCAGCGCCAGCGCGACAATGAAAGTGACGATCGCTTCATTGCGGGTTCCCCGTTTGGAACGGTGGTTAATGCACGTCCAAAAACTTGCTGCGCGAAAGCGAATCGCGATACCACTGAGTTCGTCGCCGGGCTGAGCCAATGCCTCAAAGTCGCGGGGTGAGAGATGAATCGCCGAATCCGCCGGGCCTTGGTCGACGACGGTCTTGGCGATCAATGAGCCGCCTGTTTGGTCCTGGCGCTCAAGAATCAGCATCTTCGGCAGCGATGCGGTGCAACGGCTGTTCACCCAGCCGACTGTGAACCGCGCTTCACCGGGTTGGGCTAGCCGTGCTTGTGGAAACGCTTCACCGTTCATCCATCTGGACGCCACTACGCGAAACTCCCTGCGCTGATAGCGGTGCCTCCCTCGGCGGCGGCCGCCGCTGCGTACAAGGATGTCAGAACGAGAAGTCCGGGCTCGGTTGCGCCCGGAATGTCGAGGCGCCGGAACGGTTGATCAGTGGGTTCGGCGGCCCAGGCGTAGCTGTTGAGCCCGATCGCGTCGGCGATCAGCGTCAGATCGATGCCTCCGCCGGCGCGGCCCTCCGCTGCAAGCCAGGCTGACTCGTTGAGAGATGGGTTGATCTCAGCCATCCAAGCCCTCAGATCCCGCGATAGCCACCGCTCCAATCGCTCCGTGATCGAATGTGTTTCGCGGTCCAACAGTTCGTCGCCGGATAAGCCTCCCCAGTAGGCGTCAGGGTGTGGCCTTTCGCGCAGCTCATCGCGGATATGAGCCGATAAGGGTTCCTGCAAGTATTCCCTTACCCCCTCTACAAATTGATCGCGATCATGCCTGTCGTCGGCGATGCGGAACAACCGATGGATCGCTTTGCGCAATATGTCCGTCTGCACGGAATTCCGTTGTGCCGCAGATGCTCGGGCAACGGTTGGAAACTGTGCTTGGAAATCGAAGGTGCTGTGGAAATGAGGCTGCGCCAGCGCTGAGGCAGTGCCGCGGGAACCCCCAGGGGCCGGCCCACCGGTTGGACCTCGCCCACCACTCGGCCCGCCGCCAGTTGACGGGCCAGGGCCTCCGCTGGGCCCGGGTGGTCCACCACGACCGCCGCCACCTCCAGGCGGAGGGCCGGCGCTCCTGGTGATTGCTCCAGGTAGGCATTGGCAGCATATGAACTGTTGGCTATAGATACCAGAAAGCGCCTGGGGCTTTCCGCCGTGATTGGGACAGCTCAACCCCCCGCAAGTTTGGCATACGCCGATCGCGTCTAGGTGGGCACGGCGCGCAATCGCGCATCCCCAACATCCCGCCACAGGACCCCCCTTGCTGGTGCGTTCCAGGTAGATTGAATCACCTTTCAAGCCAACGGGTACGGAGCAATCCTCGGGCTGGTGGTTGGATTCTGTAGCCACTGTGTGCCCCGCCGTGCGCTCCCCCACTCCCGAAACCGACACTGTCGTGTTTTCTAGGATATTATCCGAGGCTCTCATCTATTGTTGGACATACCCGACTCCGAGCGTCCGGAACATGTTGAGAGTTTGCAGGTCACACCGTCACGTCACTGTCAAATAGTTCCGGATCGGACAGTTCCGTGTCTGTCTGTGCCACGTGTGTGTGCGTGACCCCGGCGGCATGTTCCTTGCGTCCGTCCTCTGATCCGCTCGGCATGTAGCGTTGCCCGCCCCGGTTCGACGCGCGAATGAAGCGCGCCATCTACGCCCGACATCCCATGCAGGCTTCCACGGCTGGATACGCTTGACGTGAGTGTCCGGCCCTGGCGGTCCCTGCTCCACCACCACCCCTCCCGAGCCCCTGTGATACGTCACGGTGACGTATCGACGACGCCTGCCTGTGGGTCTTGAATATCACTGCCGAGCAGTTGGTTTCGGCGTCTCCGCTGGCTGTCTACTTCCGGCCAGCTCGGACGCCGTCGTCCAAAGATTGGTTCCCGGCCAGGTCGGCGGGGTTACCCGCATGCGCGGCTGCGGCAGTTGCCTTACGCCGAGGACTGCAGTCAGTATTTAGCGACAATCCTCGGCGTAAGTGTCGCCGAGCCTCGCAGAAACGAGCTACTTGCGATCGGGTCGGTGCGGCTCCGCGCTTGCTGGTGGCCAGGTGATTGTGGCGCCGCTCTCGCGGACACCCCACTTGCGTTTCGAGGTCTGCCGCATATCCGGATGCGAATCCTGCAGCGGGGTGATCGCGACCGCGACCCACACCGCCGTGAGCGTGGCCGCGGTCACGGCTGCCACGCCGGTGGACGTCGCCAGGATCGGACCCTCCGAGCCAGTACGCGACCACCAGAACGCCCCGACACCGGCGACTGTCGACAACCCGGACAGGTATGCAGCCGCGACGCACCAGCGGAAGCGGCGACGCCGCAGTGCGACGACCGAACAGATCGCGGCACCGGCGCCCAGCGCAGACGTGACCAGCGGTAATGCCCCTCCGATGACCAAAGCGGTGATCCCGGCCATGACCAGCACCGTCGTTGCCGCCCACGCCGTGCGCCGTGCCCATGAGGGCAGGCGGATATCGTCGAATACCCGGCTTTCGATCTGCTCGAGGGTCTCCTCGATTGACTGGTGGCGCGAGCGCAGACGAAACACGGGGTCACCTCCTCGAAAATGCTCAGTGTCGACGATAGTCGCGCTTGCAACCGCCGACGAATCCCTCGTTGCGAGTTCTGCGGCGGTCCGGTCTCGGTCTCGCTTCTCCTTCTCCCGATCCGCAGTTTGGCGCGACACGACACACGAGTTAACGGATAACGACAACTATCCGTGACCAGGCTGCAAAGCTGGTCGTGTGTCCGAAGCGGCAGCAACTCACGGCTCGATGGCCTTCGATTACGACGACGCCGCCTCGACGGGTCCCCCACCATCCGAGGACCACGGGACCAATGAATCTTCGGCGCACACAAGGAGTGCAGCGGTGAGACGCTCGACCTGGCTGGGCCTGGCCGCCGCGGCCACACCGTTGGTAGCCGCCGGCATGGCCGGGGCCCGCGAAGTCGCCCGCGCGGAAACGGCGCGTCGGCGCGGCGTCACCACCCGCGACGACGTGCCGGTCCCGGAGCCGTCGTTCGGCCTCGGCGTGGCCGCGGCCGTCGATGCGCTGTTGGCGGCCCCGATGCCGCTGCTGTCGTCGCTCGGATCCGCGGAGAACTACGCGGCGGCCTCGGCCGAACTCGACGCGGCTGTCCGCTACTACGGTGACGCCGGCTGGCTCGATGCCCCGCAGCTTCGGCACCGACGCCCCAACGCACCCAGCGACGTTCGGCTCTCGGCCCTTGCGCCCGGCAGGGAGATCGCCCGGTTCGACAGCGGATGGCGGCCAGAGAAGCGCGAGCCCGGGGGCGACCGCTGGCGGACGTTCCGCGCCAACGAACGGGTGTCGGTTCCGCTGCTGCGCCACCCCGGTGCTCCCCGACCATGGCTCGTCGTCGTCCACGGCCAAGGGATGGGACGGCCATCCGACGCCAAGATGCTGCGCGTGCAACATCTGCACGAGGAACTCGGCATCAACGTCGCCATGCCCGTGCTCCCGTTGCACGGCCCGCGCTCCTGCGGATACTCCCCCTCGCGGCAGTTCGCATCCAACATCTTCGCGATGAACAACGTGCTGGGGCTCACCCAGTCGGTGTGGGACATCCGGCGGTTGCTGCAGTGGCTGCGCGAAGACCAGCAGGCACCGTCGGTCGGCCTGCTCGGCGTCTCGCTGGGCTCCTACGTCGTCAACCTGTTGTCCACGCTCGACGGCGACCTGTCGTGTCTCGTCGCTATCGTCCCGACCAGCGACCTGGCCGCGTCGATGCGCGACGCCGAGCCGGTCACGCCGGCGAAACGACGGTGGCACCGCAAGGTGCACGACCATCGTTCGGAGCTCGTACACCGCGTCGTCTCGCCGCTGGCCCGGCCATGCCTGGTCCCCCACCATCGACGCCACATCGTGGCGGGACAGGTCGACCGGATCGCGCCGCCGCGCGGCGCCGCCGAGCTCTGGCGCCACTGGGACGAGCCGTCGATCGCGTGGTGCCCCCGCGGCCACGTCACCGCATGGCGCGGGGCGGCCTACGACGACCACATCGCCTCGCTCCTTGCCGCCTCCGGGCTGCGGCACCATTCCTGAGGAAGCCGAGGAGAGACCATGCGTCAGCTTTCCAGTGCCGACTGGACGATGGTGTCACTGGACACCGCGACCGCGCACAACACCATCGGCATCGTTGGCATCTATGACCCCTCGACGCGTACCGAGACGCGCGACCCGGTCACCTACGAGGAGGTCCTCAAGTACGTCGAGGCACGCCTTCATGTCGCCGAGAGCTTCCGGGAACGGCTGGTCCACGTGCCCTTTGGGCTCGACCGGCCCTGGTGGATCCGGGACGGCGACTTTGATCTGGAGTACCACGTCCGGCACATCGCCCTGCCGCGGCCGGGAAGCTGGCGGCAGCTGTGCACGCAGATCGCGCGCATCCATGCGCGGCCCCTGGACCTGACCAGGCCGCCCTGGGAGCTGTACCTGATCGACGGGCTCGACGGCGTCGACCACCTGCCGCAGGGCGCCTTCGCCGTGTTCCTGCGCGTGCACCACTCCGCCATCGATGGCGTCGCCGGCGCCGAGATTCTCACTGCGCTGCACAGCCACGAGCCCGACGACGGCCCGCCGCCGGCCCCAGACGACTACCAGTGGCAGCCGGATTCCATGCCCTCGGATCTAGGACTGCTGAGCCGCGCCGCGCTGCACGGTGCTGTCCGGCCGGTCGACGTACTGCGTCAGGTCCGCAAGCTCGCGCCGCAACTGCCCGCGCTGGTCACCGACACCCGTGACCCGGCCGTGACATCGCCGGCGTCGCTGCCCAAGGCGACCCGCTTCAACCAGGTCGTCTCGCCCCACCGCGTCTTCGGCACCGCCTACACCACGCTGGACGTCCTCAAGGAGATCCGCGCGGCGGTGCCGCAGGCAACGATCAACGACGTCGGCGTCGCCGTCGTCGGCGGGGCGATTCGGCGCTATTTGCTCGACAAGGACGAGTTGCCCGACGAGGCCATGGTGGCGATGATGCCGATCTCGGTGCGGCCGACGGCCACCCGCTCCAGCGGCACCACGGTCTCGGCCAGCAGCACCGGGACCAGCGGCAATGAATATTCGGTGGCGCCCATCACGATGGCGACCGACGAAGCCGATCCGCTCGACCGGCTCGCGCGCATCGTGAAATCGACTGCGCACGTCAAGGATTCGGGCGCCCACCCCGTCCGAGCGCTGATCGCGATGTCGGAGGAGGCCTTCGGTGGGCTCATCGGCACGGTGCAACGCGCCGCCGTGCGGGCCCTGAGTCGACGTGGGCGCACCGTCGCGGCTCATACCCTGGTGAGCAACGTCCCCGGACCGCTGACCCCGATGTACTTCTGCGGCGCACAGATGGTCGACACCACCGGGCTTGGTCCGGTGCTCGACGGCATGGGGCTCAACAACGGCATCGGCAGCTACGGCAACCGCGTGACGTTCTGCTTCACCGCGGACCGCAAGGCCATCCCCGACCCCGAGGTTTACGAGCAGTGTCTGAGCGGCGCTGTCGCGGAGTTGCTCGAGGCCGCCCGCGCAGTGCAGGGCTGACGCGTGTGTTACGCCGGGGCGCCCGGCGCCGCAGTGTCGAGTCCGACTGCGCGACAGCCCTCCTGCAGTCGGTGGTCGTAGGTCACGAACGTCGTGAGCTCACGCCTGATCTGGGCGGCGGACGCAAGGTGAATCGCGTCCAGTGGGCGCAGGTGGGCGGGGCCGATCGTTTCGGCCAAGGTGATCACGGCATCGGTCAACGGCAGAATGTCAAGACCGTCGAGCAGGTAGAGTGCACGCTCGTGAAGTCCCGGCTCCCCTAGCCGTGCAACAGCTCTCATCAATTCGACACGGCCGAGGGCGCTCGTCGCCGCGTGGTCCTCACCGTGGTCGCGCTGCTCGAGGAGCCACGACCGCAGGTCTGGTGTCTCGGTTTCGGCGACGAGCAGTTTGGTCAGGGCAGACGTGTCCAGGTAGATCAACGTTCGTCGCGCATCTCGCTGAGAACCTCCGACAGGGTGCGCTCGCGGGCAGGATCTGGTGTGGCAATGACGTCGAAGAGGTTCCGTGGCCGATTGGCAGGGGTCAGCACGCCGGCCTCGATCAGGGATTCGCGGGAGCGTTCGACATCCCGCACCGGGACCAGTCTGGCGACGAGCCGGCCGTTGTTGGTGACGCCGAGTTCCTCGCCGGCTTCGACCCGCGCGAGGTATCGCGATGCGTGTTGCCGCAGTTCGCGGACTCCGATAGCCTCCATTTCAGAATGGTAGCACATGTTGTGCTACTCCAGTGTCGGGGTGATGGTGCGACGGTCATCGATACGGCGCCGAAGCCTTGCCCTGGCGACCAGCGTTCGACGGTCGCGACGCGCGTCCGGGTGTAGGTTGCGGTCATGCTGATCTCGGCGAAGCTGGCCCCGACCTTCGACTACCCGGTGCTGGAACGCTTCTGGCGCAGCGCCGACGCCCTCGGGTTCCATGCGATCTGGGACTACGACCACTTCTACGGGCTGACCGACGCGGAGCTGCTGACCTACGACGGCTGGACCCTGCTGGCCGGCATGGCGGCACACACCACCAACGCACGGATCGGCTGCCTGGTGGGTTCGGTCACCTATCGCAACCCGGCCATGCTGGCCAAGATGGCGGCCACCATCGATCACATGTCCCACGGGCGGCTGGAGTTCGGGCTCGGCGCGGGCTGGCATGAGGCGGAACACCACGCCTACGGCTTCGAGTTCCCCGCGCCGGGTGCCCGAGTGGCGATGCTCGACGAGGCGCTGACGGTGATCCGGCGACTGTGGACCGAAGACCGAGTCAGCTTCAGCGGCAAGTACTTCACCGTCGAGGACGCGCTGGCCAACCCGAAGCCGCTGCAGCACCCGCATCCCCCGATCGTCATCGGCGGGATGAAACCGAAGATGCTGCGGGTGATCGCCCGGCACGCCGACGAATGGAACGCCCCGGGGCAGGGCGCGCAGGAGTGGTCGCGCACCAACGCCGCCCTCGACGAGGCCTGCGCCGAGGTTGGCCGCCCGCCCTCAGAAGTCCGCCGGTCGGTCCAGTTGTTCCTGCATCCGGGCAACGCGGAACAGGTGCAGCAGCAACTGGATTCGCTGCCGCAGTACCGCGACGTCGGCTGCCAGCACGTGGTGTTGTCGTTCTATCAGCCCCCGGACGAGGACCTGTTGGCGCGTTGCGCGGCGCTGTGAGGCGGCACCTACGTTATGCCTCTGATCGCAGTCAGCATCTGGCTGCAGACCTCGGCGTAAGTGCTTCTCGACGGAATGCCTCACCGCCCGGTCGCTCGACCCGCCTGACCGTCACCGGGTGCGTCGCCGCCTCGATCGACGCCGTGCACTCACAGCGCCGCCAGAACTCGCCGTCCCACGGGTCGTCGTACCAACGGATCATCGTCGGGCAGGCCGCGTCATGGCTGCACAAACCCTCTTGGCATTTACGGCATTCGACCAAGGCGCCCCTCCCCTCCGCTCGACCCTCGTCCAGGATAACGACGCCCCAGTTTTCAACCAGCGGACGCAAGATGACGCGACCGGTCCGCTCGTAGCATCCTGAGTCCGGAGGCGCGGCCACGTCCACCGGTAGCGCGTGCCCGCCTCGGCCCTGACCTTTGGAGGCGATGTCATGTCCCAGCCCAGCACCGACGCCACCCGGTGGTTCACCGACCTCGTGGAATCGCAGCAGGCGCTGCTGACCGCGGCCGCCGGCGGCGCGGAGATCCCAGTGGCCAAACAATGGGCGGAGGCGCTGGCGGCTTCCACCGAATGGCAGCTCGACACCTGGAACCAGCTCACCGGGCAGTGGGCCGCGATGTTCGGGTTCGGCCCGGCCGCCACACCGATCGCCGACCGCCGCTTCACCGGCGAGGCCTGGACCAAGGACCCCCGCTTCGAGGCGACGGCGCGGGCCTACCTGACCCAGGTAGATCTGCTGACCAAGGCGCTGGAGGCGGCCCCGCTCGACGAGCGCAGCAAGGGCCAGTGGAGTTTCGCGCTGCGTCAGGTCGTCGACGCGCTCAGCCCGGCCAACAACCTGATGACCAACCCCGAGGCCCAGCAGCTCGCGCTGGAAACCGGCGGCAAGAGCCTCATCGAGGGCATGCGCCTGTTCACCGAGGACCTGGCCAAGGGCCGCGTCTCGATGACCGACGAATCGGCGTTCGAGGTGGGCGTGAATGTCGCCACCACGCCTGGCGCGGTCATCTATCAGAACGAGCTCATCCAGGTCATCCAGTACACCCCGACCACCGACGAGGTGCACGAACGCCCACTGGTCATCATCCCGCCGTGTATCAACAAGTTCTACATCCTGGACCTGCAGCCGGAGAACTCGTTCGTCGCGCACGCCGTCGCCGAGGGGCACCCGGTGTTCCTGCTGTCGTGGCGCAACATCGGCCCGGAGCAAGGCCAGATCACCTGGGATGACTACGTCGTCGACGGTGTCCTGCAGGCCATCGACGTGGCGCTGGACGTCACCGGCGCCGACAAGGCGAACACGCTCGGCTTCTGCGCCGGCGGCACGCTGCTGGCCAGCGCGCTGGCGGTCCTGCAGGCCGGCGGCGATCAGAAGGCCGCCAGCATGACGCTGCTGACCACGCTGCTCGACTTCACCGACACCGGCGAGATCGGCCTGCTGGTCGACGAGGCCGGCGTCGCCCAACGCGAGGCGACCATCGGCAACGGCGGGGTGCTGCAGGGCAGCGAGCTGGCCCAGGTCTTCTCGCTGCTGCGGGCAAACGACCTGATCTGGCCCTATGTCGTCAAGGGGTACCTGCAAGGCCAGGCCCCGCCGCCGTTCGACCTGCTGTACTGGAACAGCGACGACACCAATCTGCCCGGCCCGATGTTCAGCTGGTACCTGCGAAACCTGTACCTGGAGAACAAGCTTCGCGAGCCGGGTGGCACCGTGCAGGCCGGCGTCCCGGTGGACCTCGGCTCGCTGGACATCCCGTCATTCGTCTACGCCTCTCGCGCGGATCACATCGTGCCGTGGACGTCGGCCTACGCCAGCACCCAATTCCTCGGCGGCAAGCCGACATTCGTCCTCGGCGCCAGCGGCCACATCGCCGGTGTCATCAATCCCCCGGCGAAGAACAAGCGCAACTACTGGGTGTCCAAGAAACGCGGATCCTACGACCCGGACCCCGAGAAGTGGCTCGACTCCGCCAAGAGTGTCCCCGGCAGCTGGTGGCCGGCCTGGCACGAATGGCTGGCCAAGACCGCCGGCGACAAGGTCGCGGCGCCAAAGAGCCTGGGTAGCGGCACCTACACCGAGATCGAGTCCGCTCCCGGCAGCTATGTCAAGGAGAAGGCGCCGAAACCCTGACCATGCGCGCCACGCTGTCTCTGCTGGATCGCTCCCGCACCCGCGACGGCGAGGACGACGCCGCGGCGCTGCGGCAGACCATGCGCCGTGCTGCGCTCGCCGAATCCGCCGGATACCACCGATTTTGGGTCGCCGAGCACCACGCGGTACCCGGCGTCGCCTCGGGTCACCCGGCCCTGCTGATCTCGGCGATCGCCGACCGCACCCGCCGGATCCGGGTCGGCTCCGGAGGGGTGATGCTGCCCAACCACCAGCCGATCGTCGTCGCCGAGCAGTTCGCCATGCTCGAGGCCCTCTATCCCGGCCGCATCGACCTGGGTGTCGGGCGCTCGCTCGGGTTCACCGCGCCCATCCGCGCCGCGCTGCGCACCGAGCACGCGCCGGCCGACGAGTTCGCCGCCGACGTTGCCGAGCTGCGCGCCTATCTGTTCGGGCAGGCCCCGGTGTCGATCCGGCCGCAGGTGCCGAGGCCGCCGCCGATCTTCGTGCTGGGCACCGGCCGCGGCCTGGAACTCGCCGCCCGCCTGGGCCTGCCCGCGGTCGCCGGCGGTCCCCTGCTGTGGCGAGGGCCCGAACCGTTCGAGCGGTACCGCAACGACTTTCGGCCGCACACCGACGGCGCCGAACCCCACCTGGCGATCAGCCTCGACATCCTGATCGCCGACACCGCATCCGAGGCCGAGGAACTGCGGTTGCCGGAGGCCTGGGCGATGGCGGTCAGTCGCGACACCGGGTCCTTCCCGCCGCTGTCGAGCACCGCGACGATCCGCGGCCACGAGCTGACCGCGCGCCGCCGCCGCATCATCACCGAGCACGCCAAGACGGCCGTCGTCGGCACCGACGAGCAGGTCGGCGAGCGCCTCGACGACCTCATCGCAAAGACCGGCGCCGAGGAGGTCATGAGCACGGCCTCCGCCTTCGACACCGACGCGCTCTACGCCTCGGACGCCCGGCTGGCCCAGCTGTTCGGCCTGGGCTGACGGGTTGCTGACAATTCGACCCGGCAGCTCACGAGGTGCGTCATCGTTGACCTATGACGAATCAGAAAGTGCCCAACCCGAAAGATTTCATCGAGGCTGCCCAAGCCGCGGCCGAGACCGCACAGACCATGGCCGCCACCGCGATGCGCGTCCCGTCGGCCTCTGTGCAGCTGGCGGCCGAGATGCCGAAGCTCATCGAGAACCTGGCGACCGCCACCGAGCGCCTCAACACGGCGATCGACCGGGCGGAGCGCTACTACGCGCTGGCCGAGCCGATGATGCGCACCATGGACGCGATACTGCCGCAGCTCGAAGCGCTGGTCGCGACCGGAAACGACATGTACCAGACCATGTCGTCGGTCCCGGGCATGGCGGCGTTCGGTCGGCTGGCCAACCTCGGCGCGGACGCCACGCCCAAGCGCCGGTCGACGAAGGGCCGGACCACCCAGGGCCGGACCACTCAGGACAAGCCCTGAGACTCAGCCCGCCGTCCAGCCACCGTCCATGCTCAGCGACGCGCCGTTGATCAGCGCGGCCTCCGGCGAGCACAGGTAGACCGCGAGTTCGGCGACCTCGTCGGCCTCGACCAGCCGCTTCACCGCGCTCTTGGCCAGCATCACCTCGTCGATCACCTGCGACTCGCTGATCCCCCGGCTGGCGGCCTGCGCCGCGATCTGCTTCTCCACCAGCGCCGTTCGCACGTAACCCGGGTTGATGCAGTTCGACGTGACGCCCTTGGGTCCGCCCTCAAGCGCGGTGACCTTCGACAGTCCCTCGAGCCCATGCTTGGCGGTCACGTAGGCCGACTTGAACGGCGATGCGCGCAGCCCGTGCGCCGAGGAGATGTTGATGATGCGGCCGTAGCCGGCCTGGTACATGCCCGGCAGCGACGCCTGGATCAGCCGGAACGGCGCCTCGACCATCAGTCGCTGCATCGCGGCGAACTTCTCGACCGGGAACTCCTCGATGGCGGCGATGTGCTGGAACCCCGCGTTGTTGACGACGATGTCGGCGGTGATGTCCAGCGCCGCAAGTTCGCGCGGATCGGTGAGGTCGCCGCCGCGGGAATCGCCGCCGATCTCGGCCGCGGTGGCCGCGGCCGCGTCGCCGTCGATGTCCAACACCGTGACGAACGCCCCGGCCCGCGCCATCCGCACCGCGCAGGCCTTGCCGATGCCGCCGGCCGCGCCGGTCACCACCGCGCGCAGCCCCGTCAGGTCGACGCCGTCGGCCCCCGGGCGGCGACCGACGTTCGTCTCACCAGATACCGTCATCTCAACTCTCCCAACATGGTTCGCGGCTAACTTGCCGGCCGCGATCGGTGCAGGACGTCGGTCATCACCGGGGCCCAGTGGTCCTGCAGTGCGTGACGTCCCATGAACAGACCCAGGTGCCCGGCCGACGCCAACCGGCGCGTCATCTCCGCGGGATCGGTGGAGACGTGCTCCTCGAGTGCCCACACCTGCTCCGGCGGCGTGATGTGGTCGCGGTCGCCGGCGATCATGTAGATCGGGCAGTGGATCCGGCCCAGGTCGACCCGCTCCCCCGCCACCCGCAGTGTCCCCTCGGCCAGGCGGTTGCGCGCGAACAGGTGCTTGACGATCCACAGGTAGAAGGCCCCGGGGATGTCCTGGGTGTGCTCGAACCAGTCCGCGAACTTGGCGTGGCGCACCAGCTCCTCCTGGTCGTGCGCCTTGCCCAGCAGCCCCGCCAGGCGCTGGAACTCGCTGGCGGGCTCCATGGCCTTGAACCCAGCCAATTGCGTTCGGCCCGAGTAGATCCCGCGGGTCATCCCGACCATCATCTGATGCGTGGTGGCGGTGCGCGTCGGGCTGGTCAGCGACAGCCACTGCTGGATCTGCGGGTTGCCCCGCCAGGTGTCGATGGGGGCGCCGGCGATGGTCAGGGTGTGCACCGACTCCGGGTGCAGGGCGGCGTAGATGGCCGCGAGCCATCCGCCCTGGCAGTCGCCGACCAGGTTGACCCGGCCGCCGAGCAGCTGGACCGCCTCGTGCAGCACCTCGAGGTAGTCCTCGGCGGTCGTGTTCTTGGTCTCCGCCGTGGCACCCAGCCAATCCATGGCCGCGACCCGCTCGAGGCCGACGCTGCGGATGGTCTCCACCTGGCTCTGGCCGGGCGCGAAGTCGACGACGCAGGAGTCGTGGCCGGCCTGCGGGGGCAGCACCAACACCGGCACGACGTCGGAGTCCGGGTTGACGCTGAAGTCGCGCAGCCGCGCGATGGGCCATTCCCCGACGATCCGGTGGGGCGTCGCCCAGGTGGGTCGCTGCCGGTGGAACGCCGACTGTGCCCACGCTCCGAGCCTGCTGAGGCGGTCCATCGGGTGGGTCGCCGGGCTCAGTGCGGACCCCATGAAGGTCATCACACCCTCGGTGTATGCCTGCCAGGCCTGGGCCGGAACGCGGGCGTACGCGTCGACGATGCCGCCGGGTTGCAGGGTTGCTTCGATGGTGTTGCGCCACGCTGCGCTGTTGATTGACATGGTACGCACCGTACGTGGTTTACCGCGCAAAGTCGCAAATCGGCGGTTTCCGGAGGCCTGGAACCGGCCCGGCAAGGTCCACTCGGGGCCGGCGTTAGGCGAGGTCGACGGCCATATGTGGCCAATTTCCGGGCGTTGTTTCCGAGCAGTGGAATGGTTTCGCCCCGCGGCGTGCCCAGCGCCCATGATGGTTGTCATGGCACCAATGCCCTGACCTGCCCGGCCGGGGTCTTCGATGTTGCCGCCGTCAAGGAGGATCAATGGCCAAGTGGGATGAGGAAAGCGTCGCAGCCGAATTGCTCGCCTGCGAGGCCGAGCGTCGAGACCGGGAGCCGTTCACCGACGAATGGCCCGAACTCGACGTCGACACCGCCTATCGGATCCAGGACGCGAACCTGGAGAAGCGACTGGCCCGCGGCGAGAAGCTGGTGGGCGTGAAACTGGGCCTGACCAGTGAGGCCAAGCAGAAGCGAATGGGCGTCTACGCGCCGTTCGTCGCGTGGCTCACCGACGACATGATCCTCAACGAGGGCGACCCGGTCCCCCAGGACAAGCTGATTCACCCGCGCATCGAGCCGGAAATCATCTTCGTCATGAAGGACCGGCTGGCCGGCCCCGGCGTCACCCGCGAATCCGCGATGGCGGCCGTCGAGACCATCTCGGCCGGCGCGGAGGTCATCGACTCCCGCTACAAGGACTTCCGCTTCCGGGCCGGCGACGTCATCGCCGACAACGCCTCGAGCGGCGCGTGGGCGACCGGCACGGTCGTGGTCAAGCCCGAGGACATCGACCTGTTGCAGGAAAAGGTCGAGGTCTACGTCGACGGCAAGCTCGAACACACCGGAACCGGTGAAGACGTCCAGGGGCACCCGGGTGAGGCACTCGCCTTGGCGGCCAACGACCTGGCCCGCCGCGGCCTGGCCATCGAGGCCGGTCAGGTGGTCCTCACCGGTGGGATCACCGACGCGGTCTTCGCGCCGCCCGGGTCGACCATCACCTGCAAATTCTCCACGCTCGGCGAGGTCACCATCAAGGGCGGCGACTAGATGCCGCTGATCGAAGTCACGCTGTCCCAAGGCCGCAGCCCCGAGAAGCTGCGGGCCTTGATCAGCAAGTTGACCGAGGCGGTCGTCGAGACCGAGGTGGCGAAGAAGGAAGCCGTCCGGGTCATCCTCCGTGAAGTGCCGCCCACCCACTGGGCCGCGGGCGACGAGACGCTGGCCGAGCGGGCCGAAAAACAACAGAACCAGTAAGCACCGAAGAAGGCGAGTTCCCAAGTGCACAAGCAAATCACAGTTCGGCAACTACCGAACTTCATCAATGGCAAGTACGTCGAGACCGGCAACACCTTCGACGTCCTCTACCCCATCACCGGTGAGGTGACCGCCCAGGCCCACACCGCCGGCAAGGCGGAAGTGGACGCCGCGGTCGCCGCCGCCAAGGCCGCGCTGCACGGACCGTGGGGCAAGATGCCGCAGGCCGAGCGCTCCAAGATGGTGCGCGCCATCGCCGACGGCATCAACAAGCGCTTCGACGAGTTCCTCGAGGCCGAGGTGCTCGACACCGGCAAGCCCTACTCGGTGGCCAGCCACGTCGACATCCCCCGCGGCGGAGCCAATTTCGCGACCTTCGCCGACATCCTGCACGAGCATGGCACCGAGGCGTTCCGGATGGACACCCCCGACGGGCTCGGCGCGCTGAACTACGGCGTGCGTCGGCCCCGCGGCGTCATCGGCATCATCTCCCCGTGGAACCTGCCGCTGCTGCTGATGACCTGGAAGGCCGGGCCCGCGCTGGCGTGCGGCAACACCGTCGTCGTCAAACCGTCGGAGGTCACCCCGTCGACGGCCACGCTGGTCGGTGAGGTGATGAATGAGGTCGGCGTCCCCGAGGGCGTCTACAACGTGGTCCACGGCTACGGCGACACCGGTGCCCTGATCACCTCGCATCCCGACGTCGACGGCATCACCTTCACCGGCGAGACCGTCACCGGGTCGATCATCCTGAAGGCCGTCGCGCCGACGCTGAAGGCCTCCTCGATGGAGATGGGCGGCAAGAACCCCGGAATCGTCTTCGAGGACGCGGATCTGGACCTCGCGATCAAGGAACTGGGCCGGTCCTGCTTCCTCAACACCGGGCAGGTCTGCCTGGGCACCGAGCGCGTCTACGTGCACGAATCGATTTTCGACGAGGTCGCCGAGCGGCTGGTGGACTACGCCAAGAACCAGCTCAAGTATGGCTATCCGGACGACGAGTCGACCAACTTCGGCCCGGTGGTTTCCGACGAGCACCGCGACAAGGTGCTCAGCTACTACAAGCTCGCCGAGGAAGAGGGCGCCCAAGTGCTCCACGGCGGTGGCGCGCCGGTGTTCGGCGACGAGCGCGACGGCGGCTCCTGGGTCGAGCCGACCATCTGGAAGGGCCTGGCCCACAACAGCCGGGTGGCCTCCGAGGAGATCTTCGGCCCCGCGGTCGCACTGATCCCGTTCACCGACGAGGACGAGGTGATCAAGCTCGCCAACGACACCGATTACGGTCTGGCGGCGACGTTCTTCACCTCCGACTCCTCGCGGGTGCATCGGGTGGCCCCGCAGCTCGAGGCCGGCATCGTGTGGGTCAACAGCTGGTTCCTGCGTGACCTGCGCACCGCCTTCGGCGGGATGAAGCACTCCGGCATCGGCCGCGAGGGCGGGGTGCACGGTCTCGAGTTCTACACCGAGATGTCCAACGTCTGCGTGAAGATCTAGATAGCTCAACAACCCGAAAGCCGTTGACTCCCGAGGGGGTCAACGGCTTTCGGCGTTATGGCGGGTACCCCGTTATGCGGGTACCGGCAGGTCCTGGGTCGACCGGGCGATCAGCACCGCCATCTTCGGGTTGCTCTTGGCCACCTCGGCGGCCAGCTGGGCCTTGGCCCGTTGGCCGCCCTCCTCGGTGTTGAGGATCAACAGGTCGGAGTTGAGCTGCTGGGCCAAGTCGACCACGGCGTCCCCGCGGCCGAACAGCGTCGCGGTCAGCACCTGACCGGTGGCCGGGATGCCGCGCTGATACACCTGATTCACATAGTCCTGCAGGTTGGCCACGTGGCGCGGATCGATGTCGACGTCGTTGTTGCCGCCCAAGACCCAGCTGGCGGCCTCGCCGCCGATCACCCGCTCGGCGGCCAGATACACGAGGTGGACCGCCTTGCCGGTCAGGGCGACGAACTCCGAGACGCGGTCCCGGGTGAGCTGATTGCCGGTCTCGTCGACGACCACCATGATCGTGTCGTAGAGCCGGGGCTGACCGACCGTCGCGGTCGCGGCGGCCACCGACGGCGCGATGGTCGGCTCGAGTTGTTCGGCGACCGCCTCGCGCTTGGCGGGCGGGGTGATGACTGTCAGGAGCATCCCGACCACCGAAATGCCCGCCAGGACATAGAAGATCAGGTGCAGATCGGTGGCGAAGGCCGCCGCCAGCGCACCGCCCAGGATGGGCCCGCCGACACCGCCGAGGCGTCCGAAGCCCGCGCCCCAGGCGACGCCGGCGCCGCGGACGTTGGTGCGGTAGTAGTTGGCGATCAGGCCATAGATCAACACCTGGGTGCCGGAGGTTCCCAGGCCGACGACCGCGATGACCACCAGCATCAGGGCCAGCATCAGCCCCGCGACGTCGCCCGGCCCGGGCTCGTCGGGCAGGGTCGCCGCGATGGCCCCGACCAGGGCGATGGACACGGCGCCGATCAGGAAGCAGGTCGCCACGACCCGTTTCGGTCCGAACTTGTCGGCGAAACGGGACCCGAACAACGCGCCGAGGATGGCGCCGCCGTTGAGCACCAACAACAACGCCAGCGACGAGTTCTGGCCCATGACGGGCTTCATCAACGCGGGCAGCCAGGTGTTCAGCGCGTACACCAGCAGCAGGCTGGTGGCGGAGATCAGACCCAGGATGATGGTGGGCACCAGGTACACCGTGAACAGCCCCGCCCAGCCGGACCGCTCGTCACGCGAGCGCGCGGCCGCCGAAGCGCCGGTGGGCACCACGGGCTCGGGTATGGGCACACCGGTCTTCTCGGACATCCGGCGTGCCTCGTCCATGCGGCCGCGCGCGGCCAGCCACGCCACCGACTCCGGCATCTTCCACACCGCCAACGGCAGCAGGGTCACCAGCGGCAGCGCGCCGATCATGAACATGCCCGTCCAGCCGATGTGGGGCAGCAACAGGATGGCCAGCAGCGCGGAAAGTAAGGACCCCAACGGAACTCCGGCGTACACGATGGCGTTGCAGAGGTTCTTCTTGCCGGCCGGGGCGATCTCGGCCACCATCGCACCGGTGGTGGCCACCAGCGAGCCGACGCCGAGGCCGGTGATGAAGCGCAGCAGGCCGAAGCCGTTCACGGTGGTCATCAGGGCGGTCACCAGCATGCCGACGGAGAACCACGCGTAGGAGGCCAGCATCAGCTTGCGGCGGCCCAGCTTGTCGCCGAGGGTGCCGGCGATCAGCGCGCCGACCAGCACGCCGAACAATGCGTAGGACCCCAGCAGGCCGCCGGTGGCGCTGTCGATGGCGGGCACACCCTCGGCCAGGCCGTTGGGCTGCATGAAGGTGGGCAGCACGGCGCCGTACACCACCAGGTCGTAGCCGTCGAAGACCAGGCCGATGCTGGCCAGCGCAACGACCCAGACGACGGTGCTGCGTCGCTTCCTCGTCATCTCGGGGCTGTCCATGTCGATGGTGGGCGCAGCCTGGGTCATGTCATCTCCTCCTGGGAGCCGGGGGCAGCCCCGACGAAGCGTTCGGTGGCGCCGATCGCCGCGGGGCTGGTCAGGATCGAGTAATGGTCGGCATCGACCTCGGTGACGGTGGCGTTCTCGGCCGCGACGGCGAACCGTTCGGCGTCGGCGGCCGACACCACGAACCCGCCGTCGGGCGCCATCGGTGTGCCGGCCCGCACCAACTGGACCGGGCACTGCAATCGCGGCCACAGGTCGTAGAGGTTCTGGGTCGCCGCGTACATGCTGTCCTCCCCCACCGCCGCCAGGGCGGTGCGGACCCGGACGCCGCCGTCGGCGGGTTCGAGCTCCCAGGAAAAATAGTTCTCCCAGAACGCATCCCAGGAAACGATGGTCCCGGCCGACCGGATCGTGTCCAGCGTCTCGGCTTCCGAGGCGAAGGTGCGCTCCAACCGGCCGACCGACTTGGCGATGGACTGCAGCGCCTCGGGCTCCGGAGTGCCGATCGCGTCGAGCAGGACCAACCGACGGCAACGCCCCGGATGCTCGGCGGCCAGCGCCATCCCGATGAATCCACCCATCGAATGGCCGACGAGATCGAAGGAGTCGGCGCCGAAATGGTCGGCGATCTCCAGCAGGTCGGCCACATGGCTGTCCCAGCCGTAGGATCCGGGTCCGGTGATGTCGCTGCGGCCGCGGCCGCGAAGATCCATGGCCACCACGCGATTACCGGCGTCGGCCAGCGCCGGTCCCAGCCTGTCGAAGGACCGGCAATTGGCGGACAGCCCGTGCACACAGAGCACCAGCGGGCCGCGCGGGTCGCCGGTGGCCTCCACATGGAGGACACCGGAGGTCAGCGGAATTCGGTTGTCGGCAGCCATTATCGGCCCAGCCTGTCGCATCCCCCGGGACGGGACAAGATTGCGCAGCGCCTTCCCGCTCGATGGAAGCGCCGGCGTTCGATGCCGCCGCGCCCGCGTCCCGCGGGCATAATGGCTCCCGGTGGGGTATCGATCAGTCGCGTCCGCGGACGGAACGCACTTGCGCGCGTGGGACAACGGGGGGCACGGCACGGCCGTGGTGATCTCCAACGGTCTGGGCACCCCGCACGACGCGTGGCCGTCGATCAACGGCAAGCCCGACCTGTACCGGGTGGTGACCTGGGATCATCGCGGCCTCGGCGGGTCGGGGCGACCGTCCGACGAATCGCGGATCACCATCGCCGATCACACCGATGACCTGCTGGCGGTGATGGATTCCTACGGCCTGGACTCCGCCGTGGTGATCGGTTGGTCCGCCGGGGTCAACATCGCGTTCGAGGCGGCCCTGCGGGAGCCGGGCCGGATCACCGGTGTCCTCGCCGTGGCCGGCGTCCCCGGCGGGTCGTTCGAGGCCCTGCTGCATCCGCTGCCCGCGGTCCTGCGCCGGCCGGCCGGGCGGGTCGGTTCCCACCTGATGCGCTACCTCGGCCCGGTCCTCAACCGGCTGGGCGACGCGATGCCCGGATCACCCGAAAGTGGTTTCGCGCCACAGGGAATCGGCACGCTGGGGCTCGATCTGGCGCACGCGACGATGCTCGCCACGGTGCTGCGCCGCTTCGCCGACCACGATTGGCCGTGGTATTCGCGGCTGGTGCGCGCGGTCGGCGATCATCCGCCGATGGACCTCACCCGCATCGACATCCCGGTCACCTATCTGGCGGGGCGGTGGGATTCGGTCACGTCGGCCACGTCGATGCGGGAGGCCAGCCGACATACCCCGCATAGCCGGTACGTCGAACTGGCGGCCACCCACTTCGTACCGCTGCAATTCCCGGGCCGGATGTCAACGGAGCTGGCCGACCTCGTTGACCGCTGCCGCATCTGAGGACCCCCTCGCCTGCAGTGAGCGCAGGAAGTTCGCGATCACCGGCCCCACCTCCGCGGCGCGGTCCAGCGCGCACAGGTGCCCGCCGCCGGGGACCAGGTGGGTCTGCGCGTGCGGGAGCCGGGCGGCCAGCGTGGCGGCGTTGCTCACCGGGACCAACGCGTCCGCGGTGCCGGCGACGATCAACGTCTGCTGGGTGAGGTCGGGCAGCCAGGGCAGGCTGCTCCACGGTGTCGCCGCCACCGTCTGCTCGACGAAGCCCTTCAACCGCGGACCCGTGGCCCACCCCGCGCCGAACTCGCGCATCATCACCTGCGACCACCGGTGCGCGAACTCGTAGGGGTTCCACGGGTAGCCCGACGGCACAGTGTCGGTCAGCAGCGCGTTCCACCAGCTCGCGGGGGTGCTGGGCTCCCCGCCCAGCCCGCACGACGTCGACACCAGCACCAGGCCGCGCACGCGGGTGCCCCGGTCGTGCGCCAGCTGTTGGGCGACCATGCCGCCGAAGGACAGGCCCAGGACGTCGGTTTCCTCGAGGTCCAACTCGTCGATGACCCCGGCGGCCAGCGCGGCGAAGTGCCGCATGGTCAGCAGCGGTTGCCGGGCCAGCGCTCCCCCGGCCCCGGGCAGGCCGACCTTGATCCGCTCGAACCCGCTGAGGTGGCGCTCCAACGGTTGCCAGGCCGCCGTCGACATGCCCATTCCGTTGAGCAGCAGCAGCGGCGACCCCGATCCGCTGCGGCGCACGCGGATATGGTGGCGCCCCACCTTCACGAGGTGTTCGGAGACCGGGGTGATGTCGGGCCCGTCGCCCCGCAGGGAGCGCGGAACGCGACGGGGACGTCGCCGGTTCGGCGTGTGCGCTGAGTCCACGTTGACTCCATTCATCGACACGGCGCAATGGTAGGTGCAGGGCCGCACCGGCCGGACGCCCGACACAGCGGCGTATGCCCGATCGAGACCGAAACTATGCCGGGCCGCCGATGCGGTCCCGGCTGGCGGAAAGTCCTGTCGCTTCTCCGGCGGGCGGCCCAAGCTGGTCCATATCGCCCGGCGCCAACCTCAGCCCCCGGCAACGGGCTTCGCCGTCGAGGAGGCGCAATGTTGTCAGCCCAGTCCCGTCCGGTCATCGAGGCCACCCTGCCGGTGGTTGGTGAGAACATCCAGACCATCGCGAAACGGTTCTACGAACGGCTTTTCACGGCGCACCCGATCCTGCTCGACGGCACCTTCAACCGTGGCAACCAGCACGACGGATCCCAACAGCAGGCGCTGGCCGGATCCGTCGCGGCGTTCGCCACCGGACTGCTGACCACGAATTCGGCGCCGGAGAAGCTGATGTCGCGCATCGCGCACAAGCACGCATCGCTGGGCATCAAGCCCGACCAGTACCAGGTGGTGCACGACGAGTTGTTCGGCGCCATCGTCGACGTCCTCGGCGAGGCGATCACCCCGGAGGTCGCCGCCGCCTGGGACGAGGTGTACTGGCTGATGGCCAACGCGCTGATCAACCAGGAGCGCGGCCTCTACAGCGCCCGCGGTGTCAAACCCCAGACCGTGTGGCGCGAGTGGGAACTGGAGCGCAAGATCGCCGAATCACCGGACGTGGTGACCCTGGTGTTCAAGCGGATCGACGACCGGCTGGTCAAGACCTCGTTGCCCGGCCAGTACGTCACAGTGCAGATGCCGATGTCCGACGGCGTGCGCCAGCCCCGGCAGTACAGCCTCACCCGCGCCGACGACGGCCAGCACCGGCAGATCTCCATCAAGCGCGTGCGCGGCGGGGACAAACCCGACGGCGAGGTCTCGAACCTGATGTGCGACACCCTGCAGGTCGGCGACGTCGTCACCATGTCGTTGCCGTACGGCGATGTGGTGCTTGATGATTCGGGTCGGCCCGTCGTGTTCGCCAGCGCCGGGGTGGGCATCACCCCGATGGCCGGGATGCTCTCGCATCTGGCCGCCGCCGGATCCGGGCTGCAGATCATGGTGCTGCACGCCGACGAGCACGAGGGCACCGTCGCGCTGCGCCGGCAAGTGGTCAGCGACGTCCTCGCGTTGCCCAACGCCGCCATGCACGTGTGGTACCTCGACGGCTCCGGCAGTCACGAACCGGTCGACGGCGTGCACTCCGGCATGATGAACCTCGATGACGTCACGCTGCCGGACAACGCCTGGTACTACCTGTGCGGGCCGATCCCGTTCATGCAGGCGGTGCGCGGCGCCCTGATCGCCCGGGGCGTCCCGGCCACCGACATCCAGTACGAGGTCTTCGGCCCGGACCTGTGGCAGGCCGATCTCGACTGAAAGGTGCTTCCGGTCAACGGAAGCGAGCGTCGCGGATGCGCTCGAGTGAATCGATCTTGTGCACGCGCTCGTCGTGCCCGATCTGTCGGAAGACGTCGGCCAACGATGCGAACGAACCGTACTCGGCGGCGAGTTCGGATTGGTACGCGACGGTCTCCCAGTCCGGGTGCTCGGCGACGAAATGCATGTACTCGTGCTCGGCGTGGTCCTCGAAGTCGGCGTTGAGCCGGTAGGACCAACTGGGTTTGACGACGAACAGCAGCCAGCTGATCTGGTAGTAGACCAGCGCGATCGCCTGCGGGATCCAGAAGTAGTACAGCCGGTTCTCCCGCTTGCCGCTGCGGGAGATGAGTTCCTCCAGGATCAGCAGATGCCACTGCTCGTTGTCCTGTTGTTCCCGGGATTCCCGTACGCGTTCGGCGATCCGGTTGGCCAACTCGAGGCGATGATGGATGTGCGAGATCGCGATGTAGGCCACCTGCTCCCACGCCTGATACGGCACCCTGGCCACCAGTTCGAGCACCTTGAACTTGGAGAACGAACGCTACTTGCCGTAGAGAATGTCGAAGGTGGCGAACAGGATTCGGGCCATCACCCCGTAGCGGCGCCGCGGGGTCGCCAGCGTCTCCTCCTGGGCGACCAGCAACTGGGCGTGACTCAGGTGCGGCGGCCGCCCCGCGGTGACCTCGGCGGACCCGGCCATCCGGTCCCTATCCGAGGTCGCCACCGGCGACCGGGAGGACGGTGCCGGTGATGTAGGAGGCTTCGTCGGAGGCCAGGAAGCAGATGGCGGCGGCTTGTTCGTCGAGGGTGCCGTAGCGGTGTAGCAGTGCGGCGT